>CBIHMD010000042.1:0-11467 GCA_966210655.1 uncultured Thalassospira sp. | reverse complement strand
CGTGATCGTCAGCTTCGACGACGGATTCCGCAATGACTACACGCAGGGGCTGGCCGACGATATCGTCGATCTGGTGGTCAAGGTGTTTGAATCCTGTAACTTCCAGGATCTGACCGGGCAGCGCATCACCAAAGTCGTCAACACCATGAAATATATCGAGGAACGCGTCACCCGCGTGATCGAAATCTGGGGCGAGGATGACTTTGGCGAGTTCGATCTGCCCGCCGATCCCAAAGGTCAGGACAATCTCGATAAAACCGTCACCCGCGCACCGCAAAATGTCGAACGCGTCAGCCAGGACGAAATCGATCAGATTTTCTCGCAGGAAGAAATCGACGCCCTGTTCGATTGACCCAACCGGCCTGAAACGTCCCCAAAACACCAAAGCCTGCCGGAAACGGCAGGCTTTTTCATGATCGGGTCATCCCGCAAGAAATCCGGGGAAATCAGGCGTGGCCCGCCTCACCTGACAGAAGTTCGGGCGCAAAGCCCAGCTTGGCAAAGGCCCGTTCCCATTTGTCTTCGCAATCGGTGCCAAACAGAAGGTCGGCATCCGCATCAACATGCAGCCAGCCATTGGCCAGAATTTCACTTTCAAGCTGCCCGCTGTGCCATCCGGCATAACCAAGCGCCAGAATGCTGTTTTTCGGACCTTCGCCCAGCGCAATCTGTTCAAGGATATCCACCGTCGCCGTTACCGATACACCGGGATCGACATGCAATGTCTCGTCATTTTCAAAATCGGTACTGTGCAAAACAAACCCGCGCCCGCTTTCAACCGGGCCGCCGAAATGCACCTGAATATCGGCAATCGTCGGGGCCGGGCGCGCAATGCCAAGCTGTTCAAGCAGTTCGGGAAAGGTGATGCTGTCAATCAGCCGGTTGACCACCAGCCCCATCGCTCCATCCTCGTTATGGGCGCAGATATAGACCACGCTTTGCGAAAAGCGGGAGTCACGCATGCCCGGCATCGCCACAAGCAGCTTCCCTTCCAGATATTCGCCAGTGTGATCTTTAATTCCCATTCCCGAACTTTTCCTTTGTTACTCACGCAAGCCTAACGTGATCCGTCACGCATTACCACCGAAAGCCACCTTTGCCTTAGGGTCAGGACCTATTAATTTGATTGTAATGGCAGGTGTTATATTTGCGAAATCCAAGGAAAAGCCCGCCGTGCGGGTCGGCATCCCGGACAAGGGATTTGACGCCGGAGTTCGCAAATATAACACCTGTCCTTCGGATCAATCGGATTTGCACGGGCTACTTTGTCGCAAAACCTTGAAAGATGCACATCTTCCCGCGATTTTGCTTCGCGTATCCGCACAAATCTGATTGACCATTGCAAACAAATTAATAGGTCCTGACCCTAACGTCGCGCAAAATGACATTGATCAACGACGAAACGCGCGACTGCTTTACATGTAGGAAGCCCGGCACGCAATCGACAGGAATTTTGCCATAAAAATCATGGCATCCTGCAATCATGGGGCCGGACCACACGAACAGGTAACGCAGTCGTGCCTTGCCTTGAACATCAACCGGGATTAGCCATCGTCTTCTTGGTAAGCCGGTGGCACAAAACCCGGTTTTGTGCCATATCCATCAGACGGAATGTCACCATTCCTGTGTCGAAAACCAGAAGGAACCAACCGTGATCCGGTCTTTGCTTGTCACCCTTGGCCTGTTTATCGCTGCCCTCGCCCCGCTCGGCGCAGGTGTGCATGCCCAAACGGCCGCCAGCAACCGGGTTGACGAGGATTTCGCATCGGTCCGCCTGCTCAGCGCGCGCGACGCCATCAATGGCCGCGATGAAATCCGCCTTGGTCTTGAATTCGAACTGCAACCCGACTGGAAAATCTATTGGCGCAGTGCCGGTGATGCCGGTTTCCCACCGCAACTCGACTGGGCCGGATCAACCAATATCGGCGATGGCGAAATCCGCTGGCCTGCCCCGCACCGGTTTTCGATCTTTGGGCTGGAAACATTCGGCTACAAGGATCACATCATCCTGCCGATTGATGTCCCCGTGACCGATCCCGCACAGGCCGCCCATATCGCGCTTGATGTCAATTATCTGGTCTGCAGCGATGTCTGCATCCCCGCACAGGCCCACCTTACCCTTGATATCCCGGCAAACCTTTCGGGCGGCACCGATACCGATACCGATACCGATAACGCCGCCATCAGCAGCTTTGCCCATGACATCGAAAAATTCGCATCCCGTGTCCCGCTTCGCGGGGATAACCTGCCAATGTCGGTCACCGATATCTGGCAGTCGGTCGACACATCGGGCGAAAAGGACAAAACATTTCTCAATGTCACCGTATCGGGCCTTGATCAAACCTCGACCGATCCGGTCGAAATCCTGATCGAAGGCAATGTCCGCCTTGGCTTTGGCGTGCCGGTCCCGACCGCAACCGATGACACATCCGGCACACAGCAATTCCAGATCCCGATCTATGGCCTGAAAGACGGCCAGACCACGATTGGCGATGACGTGATCGTCACCGTCATTGCCGGCCCCCTTGCCATCGAACAGGACCGCCAGATCGCCGCTTCCCCGTCTGGTTCTGGCACAGCCCAAACGGGGACTGCGTCTACGTCCTCAACGGGCATCGCCGCCACCAGCCTGTGGCTGATCGGCGCGCTGGCCCTTCTGGGCGGCTTCATCCTGAATTTCATGCCCTGCGTCCTCCCGGTCCTCTCGATCAAGGTCATGTCGGCGATGAAGGCACAAGGTACTGAACGCAGTGCCACCCGGCGCGGCTTCCTTGCCAGTGCGGCGGGCATCATCACATCCTTCTGGCTGATTGCCGCCGTTCTGATCGGCATCAAGCTTGCGGGCGGCACGATTGGCTGGGGCATTCAGTTCCAGCAACCCCTGTTCCTGACCGTGATGACGATCATCGTCGCCCTGTTTGCCTTCAATATGTGGGGCCTGTTTGAAATCAACGGCCCGGCTGAACTCGGCAATGCCGCCAATGATGCCATCACCACGCGCGAACAATCGGGAAGCCACCTTGGCGGTCATTTCCTGACCGGCATGTTTGCCACCCTGCTGGCCACCCCGTGTTCGGCCCCGTTCCTTGGCACGGCGGTCGGTTTCGCGCTGGCCGGAAGCAGCTTTGACATTTTCTGGATATTCACCCTGCTGGGTATCGGGCTTGCCATTCCTTATCTCGCGATTGCCGCCCGGCCCGAAATTGCCCGTCTTCTGCCCAGACCGAGCCGCTGGATGGGCTTTGTCAAAGGGGTTCTGGGCGTGGCCCTTGCCGGAACCGCTGTCTGGCTGCTGTCGGTTCTGGCGGTTCAGATCGGCATGGGCGGGGCGATTGCGGTTGGTGTCGCCCTTGTGATCGCGGGCATCCTTCTGTTTGCCCGCCACCGCACGACGGTGCAGAAACGCAAATTTGCCTTTACCGCACTGGCAACACTGGGCGTGCTTGCCGCCCTGTTTGCGCCGGGCTTTTCCAAGGCGCCGGTGCGCGACACGGGTGCGACCGAAGCCGTCACCGGCAAACTCCCGTGGCAACCCTTCGCCCCGGATGAAATCGCCCGCCAAGTTGCCGATGGCAAAACCGTGCTGGTCGATATCACCGCCGAATGGTGCGTCAGTTGTCAGGTCAACAAGAAGCTGGTCCTTGAAACCGACGAGATCGCCACCGCCCTGTCGGCTGATGATGTCATTGTGATGCAGGGCGACTGGACCCGCCCCGATCCGGTGATTGCAGGCTATCTTGCTGGCTATGGCCGTTATGGCATCCCGTTCAATGCGGTATTCGGGCCCAAGGCACGGGACGGCATTTTGTTGTCCGAGCTGCTTGGTAAACAGGAAGTCCTTGATGCGCTGGCGCGCGCATCGGGCAAGGCTGACCTTGTGAAAAACTGACCCGGTTCATATCTCTGCTGGAATGCAGGAACGGATGACAAAGATTTGAAACCATCGAAACATCACGGGATATGATTGAAGATCAACCCGTTTTGCTGTTTGATGGCCCTATCCAATCACCAGAACAAGGGCGGCAATCAAGCCCCCCGCATGACGGAGAAAACCCCAATGACCATCGAAGTCGGCAGCGCACTTCCCGAAGTTACCCTTTTCCGCGCAACCGCTGACGGCCCCGAAGCCGTAAACACCAAGGAATTTTTCGCTGGCCGCAAGGTCGTCGTCTTTGCCGTACCGGGTGCCTTTACCCCGACCTGCTCGGCCAAGCATCTGCCGGGCTTCGTTGCCAATGCCGATGCCATCAAGGCAAAGGGTGTTGATGAAATCGTCTGCCTGGCATCGAACGACGCCTTTGTCATGAACGCGTGGGCAAAGTCTGAAAATGCCGGTGAAAACATCACCATGCTGTCCGATGGCGATCTCGCCTTCGTCAACAAAACCGGTCTTGAACTGGACCTGACCGGTCGCGGCCTTGGCAAACGCGCCAACCGTTTTGCCATGATTGTCGATGATGGCAAGGTCACCGACCTCGCGGTCGAGGCTCCGGGCGCGTTCGACGTTTCAAGTGCCGAAACCGTGCTTGGAAAACTCTGATCGGTTCGCCCGAACGACACGGCCTGAAAACAGAAAAGCTCCGCATCGCTGCGGAGCTTTTCTTTTATCTGCAGACGCTTAACGCGGCAGCAGGATCGGAATCGGGTCTGACTTGCTGTCAAAGTCGCATTCAAAAGTCGGGTTGGTATGTTTGGCAATGAAATGCACCACACCTTCCCGGAAATCCGCCTTGATCGGGGACCAGCTCATGAATACGCCGCCCCGGTTATCATATTCACGAATATCGCGATCACGGAAAAGCTCGCGGAAACTGTGACCAAGATCCTCGGTCGCCCCGGCAACCAGCCATGACGGCTTCAGGCCGCCGTGCCAAAGCAGATAAACACCCCCGACATTCTCGAGCTTCAGTTCGCTGAAATCATCAATCATGAACAGGCGGTAATATTCGCCGCGCGGGCTTTTCCGCCATTTGATATCTTGTGCCTTTGGCTGGCGCATACCGCCAAGCGACCAGAATCCCATTTCATCCTCCAAGCGTGCCAAAATGCGCGCAACTGCCCGTCACACGCATCCCAACGCAAGCTTTTGTTTTTATGAACTATACGATATCGGAAAACTGTAAACTTTTGGTTGACCGGTCACAGATCGCGATTTCGTAATATCTTGTTCTGGCGCAAGACTTACTCCGGGTTTCAACCTGGAATATAATAATCCCGCGAACATTTTGGAATAGTCAGTCAAACAATTTGTCGATGTCGTCCTGACTGATGCCCTCGCCTTCAAGCTGCGGACCATTCAGAAGATCGTCATCTTCATTCCTTGGCGTTCCGTCATCATTTTCGGGAACCGGCAGCTCGCTAAAGGCATCCTCGCCCCAGATCAGGATCATGTTGTGAACCCGTTCCTCAACGAATTCAAGAGTTCTAACCACCTTGTTGATGCGCTGTCCGGTAATATCCTGGAAGTTACAGGACTCGAAAATCTTGGTGACCAGAAACGCGATCTGTTCGACATGGTCGGCGACAAAATCGTTCGGCGCCGCATTTTTAAGCGTCATCGCCAGATCATCGATCTGTTCGGCGGATTCAATGATCGTATGCGTTGCCATTTCCGTATCCTTGATGATCGCATCAAGTTCGGTGGTCGCATTGACCAGACGGTCATCCTCGGCCTTGGGATGGCGAAGCGACGCAATCTGCATCTTCGCCTTGTGAATATGCTCGTTCATTTCCTTGATCTGCTTGCGGATCAGTTCGAGGTCGTCACGGTCGGGCTCGGATGCCCCCGGACGATTGCTGTGGGTAAAATTGCTGCTGACCGGTTCGGGCAGGACATCCATCGGACTGTCACTCGCCGGGCTTTCCAGATGGGGCGCATCAACCGTGCCACCGGCACGAACCGCATCGCGAAGCTCGGCGACTTCGGAACGCAATGCACGGATTTCATCCAGAACGGCCTGATTGATCCCCGTCGCATCCGCCGTTGCGGTCGTTTTGGGTGACGGCAGTGCTTCCCCCGCACCGATACCGCTTTCCAGCGTCGGATCGAAAAAGGAATCCGACCAATCTTCGACCACACCCCCTGAACGTTCTTTCAAACGGCGTTCTGCGGTGAAAACCTTCTGCACGCGACGTGTCATGACTGACTTCAATCCTCCGGCAACGGGTTGTCCACCCGATCCCAATTCCCCCGATCATCTCCCCCACGGTGTGATGATCACCTTTGAACGAGTATAAAGGCCCAGATTGCTACAAGTCCAATGGGTTTCAAGAACAACCCCTTGAAAAAAAACACCCCGATCAGAAGATCGGGGTGTTTCCGAAGGCTATGTTGCGTTGCAAATCAAGCGGTTTCAGGCGTCCAGCGCAGAACCGGCTTTCTTGCTGCCGCCGTCTCGTCAAGACGACGGCGCGGCGTCAGATACGGCGCATTCTTGAAGAATTCCGCATCACCCGATTCTGCCTTGGCCACCAATGACAGAACCGCGTCGCAGAACTGGTCAATCGATTCCTTGGTTTCCGTTTCCGTCGGCTCGATCAAAAGCGCACCATGAACCACCAGCGGGAAATACATGGTCATCGGGTGGAAGCCCTCGTCGATGATCGCCTTCGCCAGATCCAGCGTCGAAACACCGGTATCTTTCAGGAAATCATCGTCAAACAGCGCTTCATGCATGCAATAGCCGGGGAATGCCACGCTCAGCTTGTCTTTCAGACGCGCCAGCAGATAGTTGGCATTCAGCACCGCATCGCCCGATGCCTGACGCAATCCATCCGCGCCATGGCTTTTCATATAAGACAGCGCACGAATAAACATGCCCATCTGGCCATGGAACCCTTTCAGGCGACCAAACGGCTTGTTGCCGTCCTTCTCGTCTGCGGTTTCGACAAGATGGAATTTCTCGCCCTTGCGCACAACATAGGGGATCGGTGCATACGGGGCCAGTGCGTCGGAAAACACAACCGGACCCGAACCCGGTCCACCGCCGCCATGCGGGGTCGAAAAGGTTTTATGCAGGTTGATATGCATTGCATCAATGCCAAGATCGGCGGGGCGCACCCGTCCGACAATCGCGTTGAAGTTCGCCCCGTCGCAATAGAAATACCCACCGGCCGCATGGACCAGATCGGCAATCTTGCGAACGTCACGTTCAAACAGGCCACACGTATTCGGGTTGGTCAGCATGATCCCCGCAACATCATCGCCAAGCTTGGCTTCGAATGCCGCAAGATCAACACGGCCATCTTCGGTGGCCGGGATCGAATCAACCGTGAAACCACATGCCGCAGCCGTTGCCGGGTTGGTCCCGTGTGCTGATTCCGGCACCAGAACACGACGACGGTTTTCACCGCGCGCATCAAGCGCCGCACGGATCGCCATCATGCCGCAAAGCTCGCCCTGTGCGCCGGCGGCCGGCGACATGGAAACCGCAGGCATCCCGGTCAGAACCAGCAGCCAGTGCGCGCAACTGTCAATCAGTTCAAGCGCCCCCTGAACCGTGCTTTCGGGCTGCATCGGATGCAGGTCGGCAAGACCGGGCATACGCGCAACCTTTTCGTTCAGGCGCGGATTGTGTTTCATCGTGCACGAACCCAGCGGGAAAAAGCCGGAATCAATGCCAAAGTTTTTCTGCGACAGGCGCGTGAAATGACGCACCACCTGCGGCTCGGACAGGCCCGGAAGACCGACATCGCTATCGCGATCAAGACCGCCAAGGCGTGATTTGATGCCTGCTGGCTTCGGAAGGTCAACACCGGTACGACCGGGTTCACCCTGTTCGAAAATCAGCTTTTCCTCAAGAACAAGGCCGCGGTTGCCGGTATGGGTGGTAAAGCTCATGCCAGCACCTCCTTCAATGCAGACGCAAGGTCCGCGATGTCTTCGTCGGTGTTGGTTTCGGTCGCCGCCACCAGCATGTAATTGCCCAGATCGTCGCGGTTCGGGTACAGGCGCGACAACGGAACGCCGCCAAGGATACCCTTGCCAACCAGTGCCTCGACCACCTCGGCTGCCGGTTTGGCAAGCTTGACGGTGAACTCGTTAAAGAAGCTGTCATTGACAACTTCCGCACCATTGACCGCGTTGATCGCATCGGCGGTCTTGCACGCGGTTTCATGGTTAAGCATCGCCACACCACGATAACCGTCTTCCCCCAGAAGGCTCATATGCACCGTAAAGGCCAACGAACACAGACCGGAATTGGTGCAGATGTTCGATGTCGCCTTCTCGCGGCGGATATGCTGTTCACGGGTCGAAAGCGTCAGAACAAAACCGCGCTTGCCGTCCTGATCGACCGTTTCACCACACAGGCGACCGGGCATCTGGCGTACCAGTTTGCTGGTCGTCGCAAACAGACCAACATACGGCCCGCCATAGTTCAGGTTGTTACCAATCGACTGGCCTTCGCCGCAGACGATATCCGCGCCAAAGCTGCCCGGTGATTTGACCGCACCAAAGGCCATGGCCTCGGTAAAGACAACAATCAGAAGCGCACCCTTGGCATGGCACGCGTCCGCCAGCTTCGTGTGGTCCTGAACACGGCCGAAAACGTCCGGGTACTGGACCACGACGCAGGCGGTCTGATCATCAATCAGATCGTCAAGCTCGTCGGCGGTTGCCTGCTTTTCCGGGTGCCCGTCACGACCGGCAACTTCGGTATCGCTATACTGGCAATAGGTTTCCGTGACTTCACGGTAATGCGGATGCAGACCACCCGACAGAACCGCTTTCTTGCGCCGCGTTGCGCGGCACGCCATCAGAACAGCCTCCGCACATGACGTTGCCCCGTCCCACATCGATGCGTTTGCCACATCCATGCCGGTGATCGATGCCACCTGCGTCTGGAATTCGAACAGATACTGCAACGTACCCTGTGCGATTTCCGGCTGATAGGGGGTATAGGCCGTCAGGAATTCACCACGCTGGATGATGTAATCGACCGTGGCCGGAACATGGTGGCGATACGCCCCCGCCCCCAGAAAGCTCGGCACGCTGGCCGTGCCCATGTTTTTGGCGGCCAGTTTCGCCATGTCGCGTTCGACCTGCAATTCGCCCAGATGATGGGGCAGATCGACCGGCTCGGACAGCAGCGCGCCTTCGGGCACGTCGCTGTATAATTCGTCAACGGACTTTGCCCCGATGGTTTCAAGCATCGAGGCGCGATCCGCCTTGGTTAGCGGAAGATAACGCATGTCTTAAAGGCCTTCGACAAAGTCTTTATACGCGGCTTCGTCCATCAGCTCGTCAAGCTGGGACTCATCGGAAAGTTCCATGCGGAAGAACCAGCCGTCGGCTTCCGGGGATTCGTTGACCAGTGCCGGATTGACATCAAGGTCTTCATTGGCTTCGACAACCACGCCATCAAGCGGGGCATAAACGTCGCTGGCGGCCTTGACCGATTCAACAACCGCCGCATCGCCGTCCTTGACCAGTTTCTTGCCGACTTCCGGCAGTTCGACATAAACGATATCGCCAAGCGACTGCTGGGCATAATCGGTAATGCCAACGGTCGCGACACCGTCTTCGAAATCAACCCATTCATGTTCCTGCGAGAATTTTTTAACCATTGTATTCGTCCCTGTAAGATCAGTTGTCTCTAAAATCTCGGTATCTTTTGCGGGCCGCAGATCGCTGCCCGAACTCTTTTTTTTCTGGCGATCAGCCGCGATAATAACGGTGGGCCGCAAACGGCAGCTCGACGATTTCCGCCGGGCGGGCCTTGCCGCGCACCATCAGATCGACTTTGGTTCCCGGGGCGGCAAATTCAATTGCAACATACCCCATTGCAATCGGGCCATCCACGGTCGGGCCGAAACCACCACTGGTGATTTCGCCGATTTCTTCACCGTCACTGTTCAGAATAGGTGTGTGTTCGCGCGCCGGGGCCTTGCCTTCGGGTTTGATCCCGACACGTTTGCGGTCCGCCCCGTTGGCAAGCTGATCAAGGATGATGTCTGATCCCTTGAACCCGCCTTCTTCACGGCGACGCTTGTTGATGATCCAGTTAAGGTCCCCTTCAACCGGGGTGGTCGTGGTGTCGATATCGTTGCCATACAGGCAAAGACCCGCTTCAAGGCGCAGCGAATCGCGCGCGCCAAGGCCAATCGCCTCGACCTCTTCCTCGGCCAGAAGCTTGCGCGCCAGTTCTTCGGCACGCTCGTTCGGCACGGAAATCTCGTACCCGTCCTCGCCGGTATAACCCGACCGGGTGACAAAGCACGCGATACCGGCAATATCGATCTCGGCAAAGCTCATGAATTTCATCTCGGCAACCGACGGTGCAAACCGTGCCAGCACGCGGGCGGCCTCCGGTCCCTGCAATGCCATCAATGCACGGTCATCAATCTCGATCAGGTTGACACCGTTATCCAAATTGGCCCGCATATGGACAATGTCATCATCCTTGCACGCCGCATTGATCACCAGAAACAGGCTGTCACCCGCATTGGTGATCATCAGGTCATCAAGGATCGTGCCATCGTCATTGGTGAATGCGGAATAACGGGTGCGGCCGGGTTTCAGGATCGCGATATCGCCGGGCACCAGCTTTTCAAGCTCGGCCACGCGATGTTCGCCGGTCAGGCGAACCTGCCCCATATGCGAAACGTCAAACAGACCGGCCTTCGCGCGGGTATGCAGATGTTCGCCCATAACGCCCAGCGGATATTGCACCGGCATGCCATAACCGGCAAACGGCACCATCTTGGCACCCAGTTCGACATGCAAATCATAAAGGGCGGTTTTCAGCAGTTCGGTTTGATGATCGGCCATCAAGGTCTCCAGACAGGCGTTGCGAAACATAGCCGACCAATGGCCAACCACGTCCCCCTCTGTCTTGGAGCCTGAAAGAATCACAGCCGGTTTGGACACCGGTCTGCTTACATCTTCGGCGAGACGCACATCGATTTCCGATGCCGCCTGCTTTCCAGAGTCCCATCTCCCCGCGGTCCGTTTGCCTGAGAGTTTCCGGGGTGGTTGCTCCTTCGGCGTCCGCGCAATCCCTATCGATGCAATCTCGCACATCGATCAAGACCGTGGCACTCTCCCACGGGGATCATTTGGGTATGCCCCCTTATACGGATTTGAATCCGACCAGACCAGCCCCAAAAATCACATCCTTGCGACCCCACCCATTGGTATGAGGATTAAAAGCCGTTTTTTTGCTCCTCCGGCAAATTGCAATTATTTTGTATGAGGATTACCGAAAACGAACTTTTGTCCAAAAACGAAAATCCCGCCACGCGATGCGGGCGGGATTTGATTATTCACTAAAAATGAATAATAGGCCGGATTATTAATTTTTTCCGAAGCGTCGATTGTAATCGAGCTGATCGGCACTTAGCTGGAAACCAAGATAGATTTCATAGTCCGGTCCGGCCCAGACATCATCCAGCGGCACGTTCAGGGTCACCTGCTCGTCCTCGACCGCGTGGTAGGCGATCCCGACTGGCTCTGGCGGCGCGTCCC
>CBIHMD010000041.1:0-11509 GCA_966210655.1 uncultured Thalassospira sp. | reverse complement strand
ACAGTCAAGTCTGGCTGAAATCAGGCCCGGTGTAACGTCCTGATATTCTCGTTGGCCTTGGCGGGCAGATAGACGGTGAATACCGAACCAATCCCCTGTTCACTGTCGATGATCATGGTGCCACGGTGGCGTTGCACCAGATGTTTGACGATGGCAAGACCAAGACCGGTACCACCAACCGCACGTGATCGTGCCGTATCTACCCGGTAAAACCGTTCAGTCAGGCGCGGCAGATGTTCACGTGCAATCCCGTCGGAATGATCGCGAATGGCAACGGCCAGAACACGGTCATGGCGGTAACGGGCCAATGCACCAGGGGTGCTTTTAGCCAATGTAATCGAAACGTCGATACTGGTTTTGGGATGGCCGTATTTGATGGCGTTTTCGACCAGATTGACAAAAACCTGGGTCATTTCCTTTTCCTCGCCAACGATTTCGGTGTTGTCGAGGTCGCAGGAAATCTTGATTTCCATGCTTTTGGCTTCGGCCTTCATCGCCAGTGTCTGGGCGACCTTGTCGATGATCTTACTGATATCGCAATCATCTGATGGCGGGGTATGTTCGTTAAGCTCGATCCGTGCAAGTGACAGCAAATCTTCGATCAGGTGCTGCATGCGCTGACCCTGATCGCGCATGACAGGCAGGAACTGGTGCAACGCATCGGGATCGTCCTTTGCCGGGCCTTCAAGCGTTTCGATAAAGCCCAGCAGCACCGAAAGTGGTGTGCGCAGTTCATGCCCCGCATCGGTCGCGAAATCGGCACGCATTTGTTCAAGCTTGCGAAGCTCGGTCAGGTCGGAGAAGGACAGCACAAAGTTCCGGTCGCCGGTTGCGGCGGGCAGGCGTGCGGTCAGCACATCGAAGTGTCGATGGGCATCGCTTGCAAGTACAAATTCGGCATGTTTCATCTGTTCGCGTTCGCCCGCGACATCATCAAAGGCATCCAGCAGGATCGGATCGCGGATATAGCGCGTCAGGTCACGACCGGTTTCCAGATTGTGGAACAGGCCACGTGCCGCCTGGTTAAAGCCGGTAACAACGCGTTGCCGGTTGACCATCACCACCGGGTTGGGCAGGTGATCAAGGATTTCGGCATCGGTGCTGGTTTGGGCTTCAAGATGGGCGATGCGTTCACGAAATGTGCTGGCGATCTGGGTATAAAGGGACGACAGTTCAGAGGCCGCACCGAAAGAAAGATGCTGTGGCGGGGTGCCGCGGAACTTGTCACGCAATGCGGTGGCGTAGCGCGCAACACGGCGCAGATCACCGAAATAGATACGCAAAACCCCCGCAACGCCAGCCCACGCCAAGGCCGCACACAGGATCGCTGTGCCCCAGCCAAGCAATTCCATCGACGCCAGTACGATAAAGATCGTGGCAGTCGGGAATGCAACCGCAAGTGCGGTCATTAACAATTGGCGAAAGCCCAACGGATGCTCCTGATGTCGGGTACCTGTGTCGGTACGCGTTAACGCATGCAAAAAATTTGGACTAAAATGATTATGCGCCGGTAAAGATCAAATAAAAGTTAGATGACAGTTTTCAAGCATCGGAAAAGCTTGAAAAAATACGTCGCCGGAGCCTCGATCATACAGGTGTATATGCCAGTTTTGCCAATAAATATGCAAATGTGTTAACGCCGCCGTCCCGCGTCGGTTTCGCCTCCTGATAGCAAATCAGATAATTTCAGCACCTTCGTCGAACGCAAGGCGGGGGCTGCGATCAAACAGTTTTGATGGATCGCCGTAGCCGATATTGATCAGGAAATTGCTTTTGACTGGAGTACCGGCAAAAAATTCGGCATCGACCTTGGCATTGTCAAAACCCGACATCGGGCCGCAATCAAGGCCCATAGCCCGCAATGCCATAATGAAGTAGCCCGCCTGAAGCGTGCCATTGCGAAATGCGGTAGTGGCAATTGCATCATCCTTGCCAGCAAACCATGATCTTGCATCTGCATGCGGGAACAGTTGCGGCAGCTTCTCATAGAATTCCATATCATGAGCAATGATCGCGGTGACCGGTGCGGCCATCGTTTTTTCGAGGTTTCCGTCGGAAAGTGCCGGTTTCAGCCGTTCCTTGGCTTCCGGTGATTTAACGAATTTAATCCGCATCGGTTCGCAATTCGCACTGGTGGGGCCCATGACGGTAAGATCCCACGCCTTTTTCAACAGGGTTGTATCGACATCACGATCCTGCCAGCCATTATGGGTCCGGGCTTTATTGAAAAGGGTGTCGAGTGCGTCGGAACCAAGCATGCGAATCTCCGTTAATGCTGCAGTTGAACTAGGTGATCTAAAGTTAGGCCATGACTAACTATACGCAAGCCGAATGACGAAATTGTGGAAAAACAATTGGTTCGCTGGTAGGTTCACAAAAAACACAATTACCGGAAACCATAAAATCAAGGCTGTGGTTTTGGGGGCTGCAGTGACCAATGAGTGAGGTCGCAGAAAAGATGGATGTGGCAATGCAATCACAGACCAATAGGCAGCGGAATTTTGAAAATATGTCTCGCGCAAATGGCGGGAGCAGTATGTTTCGTTGCATGATTTTTGGCGCGGCTTTTGCCGTTGGGCTGACATTTGGCATATCGCCCGGTATGGCGCAGGATATGGCACAGAGTGAAGGGGCCACGGGTACAACGACCAGCGAGCAATCCCCTGTAACACCGGAAAGTACCGCTACGCCTACGGCGGCCACGGTTCCGACCGGAGATGCATCGTCGGCCGTTGTGTTTATGTATCATCGGTTTGCCGAAACCGATTTCCCCTCGACCAATATCCGCGGTCCCCAGTTCGAAGCCCATCTTCGCGAGTTGAGCAACGGCAAATACACCGTGATGGGCGTGCCAGAGATTGTTGATGCCCTGCAAAATGGCCGAGGTCTGCCCGATTATGCCATCGGGATCACGGTCGATGATGCCTATCGTTCGGTTTACGATGTTGCATGGCCTGCTTTTAAAAAGCACAACATGCCGATGACGGTCTTTGTCGCGAGCGAACAGGTTGATGCCGGGTACGAGAACTACATGACCTGGGACATGTTGCGCGAACTGGTCAAGGAAGGTGTGACCATTGGCGGACACAGCCAGCACCATTCGCATTTGCCGAGCCTTTCGATTGAAGACGTAAAGGCCGAACTGGCCCATTCGGCCGAACGGTTTAAGGAAGAACTGGGCTTTGTCCCGGATATCTTTGCATATCCCTATGGCGAGGCCAGCGATGAGGTCATCTCGGCAGTCAGGGAAGCCGGTTACAAGGTGGGATTCGGTCAGCAAAGCGGTGCGGTCAGCATGGAATCGGATATGATGTATCTGCCGCGCTTTGCCATGAATGAAAATTACGGTGAGATGGACCGTTTTATGCTCGCGGCAAATTCCCTGCCGCTATCGGTCAGCGATGTGACTCCGCCAAATTATACGCTGGAACGCAATCCGCCCGCGTTCGGGTTCACGTTGAAGGAAAAGGCAGGCGATATTGCCTGCTATCCGTCCGAGGGCGACCCGACCATGAACCGCTTGGGAGACGAGCGGGTTGAAATCCGCCTGAGTGCCCCGGTTTCATCTGGACGGTGGCGGATCAACTGTACCTCGATGGGGCCGAACGGACGGTGGCGCTGGTTTGGGATGCTTTATACCGTTCCATGATAAATATCTGAAAATGAACGATGAAATCGCGCCGCAGGTTCTACGATCCTGTGGCGTTTTTTCTGATCACTTTGGACGCTTGCACGGGATCGACGGAGAAGGTAGGTTAACCACACTTCTTCAACGTAAATAGTTGGTAACCACAGTGCTGGCAGGAAAAAATATCCTTCTGATCATCTCGGGCGGCATTGCGGCCTACAAGGTTCTTGAGGTGATCCGACGCTTGCGCGACCGGGAAATCAACATCCGCGCGATTCTGACCAAAGGCGGCGCGGAATTCGTGACGCCGCTGTCGGTGGCCGCCCTTACCGAGAATAAGGTTTATCAGGATCTTTTTTCCCTGACCGACGAAGCTGAAATGGGTCATATCCGCCTGTCGCGCGAAGCCGATCTTGTTCTGGTTGCCCCGGCAAGTGCAGATATTCTTGCCAAAATGGCCACCGGACAGGCAGGCGATCTGGCGACGACGGCCCTGCCTGCGACCAATAAGCCAGTGATGGTTGTGCCTGCGATGAATGTCGAAATGTGGAACCACGCAGCGACACAGGCAAATATCGCAACCCTTGAAGGGCGTGGCGTGATGCGCGTCGGACCGGCAGCGGGTGACCTAGCATGCGGTGAGACGGGTTCGGGCCGTTTGGCCGAGCCAACCGAAATCATCGCAGCAGTTTTTGATTTTCTGGAAGGTCAGCCGGTCGGCAAGCCACTCGCTGGCAAAAAGGCCATTGTAACCAGTGGCCCGACGCACGAGCCGATTGACCCGGTGCGATACATTGCTAACCGGTCATCGGGCAAGCAGGGCCATGCAATTGCTAAGGCTCTTGCTGTTGCAGGGGCTGATGTGACGCTGGTTAGCGGACCGGTCGGCTTGCCTGACCCGGCGGGTGTAAAGGTTGTCCGGATCGAAACCGCGCAGCAGATGCTTGATGCGGTGCAGGCCACCCTGCCTGCCGATATTGCGGTTTGTGCTGCGGCGGTTGCAGACTGGCGCGTGGCCGCAGAAGCTGGTCAGAAACTTAAAAAGGATGGGTCGGGTGCGATCCCGGACCTGAAGCTTTCAGAAAATCCGGATATTTTGGCGACAATCAGCCAGAATTGCCCAAAACGTCCGGAACTGGTTGTTGGTTTCGCTGCCGAAACAGAAAATGTGGTCGAGCATGCCCGCGCCAAACGGGCACGTAAGGGATGCGACTGGATTCTTGCCAATGATGTGGCGCCGGGTACGGGCACCTTTGGTGGTGATGACAACGAAATTTTCCTGATTTCCGGCGCAGATAGCGCAAGTGACGAGGTCTGGCCCCGGCAGGGTAAGGCCGGTGTGGCACGTGCGCTTGTGCAACGAATTTCCCGGCATTTTGCCTGATATGAATAACTTGGTAACCCGGCCGCATGTTCAAGGCGTGCAGCCAGAAATGTGAAGACAAGGAACTTTTATGACGCGTTTGACTGTCGATCTTAAACAGCTGCCCCATGGTGCGGATTTCCCGCTGCCCGATTATGCCACCGCACAGTCGGCAGCCGTCGATCTGCAGGCGGCGATTGACGATACGCTTGTGATTGCGCCGGGCAAACGGGCCATGGTCGAAACCGGTATTGCGATTGCCCTGCCCGCCGGGTTTGAAGCACAGGTTCGCCCGCGTTCGGGGTTGGCTGCGAAAAATGGCGTCACGGTTCTCAATAGCCCAGGAACGATTGATGCCGATTATCGCGGCGAAATCAAAGTAATCCTGATCAATCACGGGAATGAGGCATTCACCATCGAACGTGGTATGCGCATTGCCCAGCTTGTGGTCGCACCGGTGACCCAGGTGGCATGGAATGCAGTTGCCGATCTGGATGAAACAGCGCGCGGTGCGGGCGGATTTGGATCGACCGGTGTTGGCGCACCGGCAGATAAAACGGCCTGATTACCGTTAAATACAGCAGCAATATCACCGGAAGGATTTGGGTCAGCTGGTGATGTTGCTGCTTTGTGAACTCTGAAAATGACTGGTCCCGGTACTTCCGGGGGGATCGACGGGACCGCAAGGGGAGTATGAAAGAGACGATGTTAAAGCTGTCAAAGAAGATGCTGTTTGCTATCGAGGCGGTGGTGGACATTGCCTATAACGCCGCGGGTGAACCGGTACAAAGCCGCGATATCACCGCGCGGCAGGGTATTCCGAAACGTTATCTTGAACAGACCTTGCAGCAGCTGGTGCGTGCCGACATTCTTGTCGGTGTGCGTGGTCCGCGTGGCGGGTATCGTCTGGCACGTGAACGCCGTCGCATCACGCTTGCCGATATTGTATCGGTGATCCGGTCGATGGAAACATCCGATGATCCGATTGAGGATCCGGCAGGATCACCGTTGGGCAAGGAAGTTGTCCGCCCGCTTTGGCGGGAATTGCAGGACGAAATGATGGTGTCGCTGACCCGGATCACGGTCGAGGATTTGTGTAACCGGGCACGCGATGCAGGCCTGCGCAGCGGGATCGAGGAATCGCCGGATTTCATCATTTAGTCTTCGGAACGGGCGGCAGATTGTTGTATCGTGAAACCACAAGAATCCGCTGCGGTTCATATATAATTCACAGGCGTCAGGAACCGGCCGAACCAGGATTTGCGTAAAAACTGTTTAAACCCAATTGACTTGAGTGTTAAACGGGATAAATACAAATCCAGAATGTGGTTGATTTTAAATTACAAGAAATTGCGAGGAAAACATGACTGAGTTTCGCGGCAAGATTTACGACAGCATCATCGACACCATCGGTGCGACGCCGCTGGTTCGTCTTTCAC
Organism: uncultured Thalassospira sp.; assembly: GCA_966210655.1. Classification (GTDB taxonomy): domain Bacteria; phylum Pseudomonadota; class Alphaproteobacteria; order Rhodospirillales; family Thalassospiraceae; genus Thalassospira. The sequence continues at coordinate 5,079 of CBIHMD010000041.1, read as the reverse complement.
GTCTGGCAGCGGCCGAGGGTGTGAAGGCCGATCTGATTGGCAAGCTTGAATTCTTCAATCCGCTGGCCTCGGTCAAAGACCGTATCGGTCTCGCAATGATCGAGGATGCCGAGAAATCCGGCCGCATCAAACCGGGTGCGACACTGGTCGAGCCGACTTCGGGTAATACCGGTATCGCGCTGGCTTTCGTGGCGGCTGCCAAGGGTTACAAACTGATCTTGACCATGCCGGAAAGCATGTCGCTGGAACGTCGCAAGATGCTGATGCTTCTAGGCGCGCAGATTGACCTGACTCCGGCGGCGAAAGGCATGAAAGGTGCGGTTGCCCGCGCGGAGGAACTAGTTGCCGAGATTGATGGCGCGATCATGCTTCAGCAGTTTGAAAACCCGGCAAACCCGGAAATCCACCGCAATACGACCGCGCAGGAAATCATCAAGGATACCGCTGGCAAGATTGATATCTTTGTTTCCGGTGTCGGTACCGGCGGGACGCTGACCGGTGTTGGCGAGGTTCTGAAAAAGCATAACCCGAATATCCAGATTGTCGCGGTCGAGCCGGAAGACAGTCCGGTTATTTCCGGTGGTGCACCCGGTCCGCATAAAATCCAGGGTATTGGTGCCGGTTTCATTCCGGGAAACCTCCATACCGACGTGATCGACAAGGTCATGACGATTGGCAATGAAACCGCCTTTGCCACCGCCCGCAAACTCGCCAGCATTGAAGGCTTGCCGACCGGCATTTCGTCCGGTGCAGCCGTTGCGGCAGGTATCGAGCTTGGCCAGTTGCCGGAAAACGAAGGCAAACGTATCGTGATCATTATTCCGAGCTTTGCCGAACGTTACCTGTCGACCCCGCTGTTCGAAGGTCTGCAGTAATTCGGTTTTGCTGACCGACGCATTTGAAGAGGGCCCGGATTTTTCCGGGCCTTTCTTGTCTGTGCCATGCGCGCTATATGCAATGGCAGACCGTTCGGACCAAATGAAAGAAACCGCCTGTGAGTGATTTTGATTTCAGCGAAAATGAAGTGCAGCGTTATGCCCGGCATATCGTCCTGAAGGATGTTGGCGGCACAGGGCAAATGAAGCTGAAGCGCGGGCGGGTGCTGATTGTTGGCGCGGGTGGGCTTGGATCGCCATTGGTGATGTATCTGGCTGCGGCCGGGGTTGGCACCATCGGGATCGTCGATGCCGATACGGTCGAACTTTCCAATCTGCAGCGTCAGATCGCGCATGGCATGAAAGACTTGGGTGCGCCCAAGGTCGAAAGTGCCAAATCAACCATGCTTGATATGAACCCGGAAATCACTGTGCGGACATATAATGTTCGCCTTGATGCGTCCAATGTTATGGACCTGATTGCGGATTATGATGTGATTGCCGATGGGTCGGACAATTTCGAAACACGATTCCTTCTAAACGATGCGTGCTATTTTGCGGGCAGAACGCTGGTATCGGGTGCGGCCCTCCGGTTTGATGGCCAGATTGCGACATTCAAGGCGCATCAGGGCGATCCGCATCCCTGTTATCGCTGCATCTATCACAGCCCACCGCCCGAAGACGCCATTCCGTCCTGTGCCCAGGGCGGTGTCCTGGGCTCGGTCGTGGGAATGATTGGCGGGATTCAGGCAACCGAAATCCTCAAGGAATTGATGGGAATTGGCGATGGTCTGTCCGGCAGGCTTGTGATTGTCGATGCACTTGGTGCATCCTTCCGAAAGATCAAAGTCCCGCGTGATCCGGGCTGCCCGCTTTGTTCTGAAAACGCCAGTATCAAGGACCTGTCCATTCATGAGCATTGAAACCGCCAACCAGTCCGAAAGTCCGAAGAAACTATCGCTGGTGGTATTTTCCGGTAACTTCGAAAAAGTTCATTACGCACTCGTAATGGCATCAGCCGCACTTGCATCCGGGCGCGAGGCAACCCTATTTTTTACGATGGAAGCCAGTCGCGCCGTGTTGGCCCCTTCGGGCTGGCGTCACTTGCGGACCGAGGCCGAAGGGGCAACGGCTACCTCGATTGATCTCAGCTATTCCACACGTGGCATCGGCACGTTCGAGGAACTGCTGTCGGCCTGTGTGGCGTTGGATGGCAAGTTTATGGTTTGCGAAATGGGCCTTCGGGCGCTTGGTCTTGAGAACGAAGCAAAGCGCGATGAGCTAAAGATTGAGACAGGTGGGGTTGTGACATTCCTGAATGACGCCCGCCAGCAGGGTGAAATGCTATTTATATGAGGAGTCTGACGTTTCCGTAACGGAACAATGCACGAACAGAGGGCGTTTCGGTCTGTATATCAAACAGATTGAAACACGAACTGGATACGGGCATGACCGATCTTCCCTATTTTGCAACGGCTGAACGATATTTCGATATCGGCGTGATCGATATGGTTTTGCGGCTTTGTGCAGCAACCGTGATCGGAATGGTGATCGGGTTGAACCGTGATGTGAATGGCAAGCCGACGGGCATGCGCACATTGGCGTTGGTTGCGCTTGGCGCGGCGGTGGTGTCGGTTGTTGCAGTCCATTTTCAGGATCTGATTGATCATCCCGATGCATTGTCGCGCGTCGTGCAGGGGATTTTGCAAGGCGTTCTGACCGGGATCGGCTTTATCGGGGCGGGTGTGATCCTGCGCCAGCCAAAAGACATGTCGGTTAGCGGCCTGACAACTGCGGCCACCGTCTGGATCACGGCTGCCCTTGGTATCGCATGTGCTCTGGCGGCTTGGCATGTGGTGGTGATTGCGACGGTCTTGACGCTGATTGTCCTGATCGCCTTGAAACCGTTCGAACTTATGCTGGTTCGCCTTCTGGGCAACGAGCAAACCGTCGAGGATATCAAGGAAGACAAACAGGGATAGTCGGGTTTGATCAGAAATCCTCTCCCTCGCGGAAGGCGGCAAGATCGTCGATCCGTCGATAGGGCAAAAGCGTTTGCAGTTCTTCGGCCGGGGTGCCAGTCATTAGGCCATGCAAATGTTCCGACAGCACTTTGCCGACCTTGCGTTGTGGCTGGTAGTAATAGGCGAGCTTCTGTTTGGACAGCATGCGAAACGGCATGCCGCCAAAACCGACAATACCGATCCCGTCCCGTATTGTGTCCATGCCCAGTTCCAGCAATGCCTCCAGCGCACCAATCATGGTCATCTGGCTGGCGCACACCACGGCGGTGGCATCGCGCTGATTGCCAAACAGGCGGATAGTGGCTTCGCGCGCCGCCCGGACGGACACGTCCGATGTCATCCAGATCAGGCTTTCGGGATCAAGCCCCGCCTCGATCATTGCGCGTCGCGCACCGCGTTTGCGATAGCCAAAAAAGGTCAGGGCTTCGGGCGGATCGATCATGCCGATTTTGCGATGGCCATCATCAATCAGGCGTTTGACCGCATCAAAAGCCGCCTGTTCATCATCGTGATCGACAAAGGCATGCGGGGTTAAAAGTTCCGTCCGGCCAAAACTGACAAAGGGAAAGTCATGTTGCAGGCAGTATTTGGCACGACTGTCCTGCAAGGTCGTGCGCGAAAATACCACCGTGTCTGCCATATGCTGCGTATGAACGCGGCGCACGGGTTCAAGCGGGTCTTCGCTGCTGGTCTGGGCCAGAACGACCAGTGAATAGTGATCGGCCTCCAGCCCCTTGGCGAGACTTTCAACCTGTGCCAGAAACCCCGGATCACCGTAATCGCCGACTTCCGGGGAATATAGGATCGAGCAGACCTGCATGGTCTTGCCGGTGCGCAGCATCACGCCACGGGCATCGGGATGGTAACCGATTTCGGCCGCCTCGGCCTTGACGCGGGCGACCGTATCGGGTTTGACCTCCGGCCCGTCTTTTAACGCACGGGATACCGTTGTGACCGACAGGCCAAGACGGTCGGCGATGGTGCGAAGGTTCGGGCGGGTGGCTGACATATGCGGGTCCGTTCATTTTATTCTTTGGCGGACAATCTAATCGCCCGTTTGCGGTTAAGGCAATGCGTTGCTTTCAATCACACGCCGCATGAAGTCATAGGATGCCTTTGGCGTGCGTTTGAGCGTGTCGTAATCGACATGCACCAACCCGAACCGTTTTTCATAGCCATAGGCCCATTCGAAATTATCCAGCAACGACCAGGGCATGTATCCTTGCACATTTGCGCCTTCGTTCACCGCGCGCAAAAGGGCCGAGAGATATTCGTGGTAATAGGCGATGCGATCCTGATCGTCGATATAGCCGTTATGGCCGGGAACGTCCGTGAAGGCACCACCATTTTCGGTAACGAAGACTGGCGGGTTGCCATAGTTTTCCTGCAGGATTTTCATGGTGCGATAGAAACAATCACCATCAATCGCCCACCCCATTTCCGTGCGACGGAAATATTTTGGCGGTTCGGCATGTTTGAATGGCCAAGCACGCCCCTCGGCGGCTTCGATATAGCTTGGGAAATATTGGTTCAGTCCCTGAAAATCGACTTTGGTTTTGATCGCTTCAAGGTCGCCATCCTGAATGTGCGGTTCCATGCGGTCGATAATCAGATCGGGATATCGGCCGTAATAAACCGGATCAAGGAAGATGCCATTCCATTTGGCTTCGAACAGTTCGACCAGATAGGCATCCTGTTCGCGCCGATGCGGCAGTGTATAGGCCTTGTGCATCGGTAAAACGAATCCGACCGGTGCATCCGGATAATGATGCTTGATCACGCGGGTCGCACGCGCATGGCACATATTCAGATTATGGGCGACGCGCATCGCTGCGCGTGGGTCGCTAATTCCCGGTGCGTGGCGGCCTTCTTCGTGGCCAACCCACGCCACCACGTTGGGTTCGTTAAACGTAACCCACGATTTGACCCGGTCGCCAAATCGCGTCACCAGCAGCTCGGTATAGTCGCCAAACCAATCGACGATGTCGCGATTGGTCCAACCGCCGCGATCCTGCAATGCTTGCGGCAAATCCCAGTGGTACAGGCAAAGCCAGGGATCAAGGCCGCGTTCACACATCCCGTCAATCAGGCGGTCGTAAAACGCCATGCCGGTTTCATTGACTTTGCCCGTACCGTTCGGAATGACACGCGGCCACATGACAGAAAACCTGTAATGTCGG
>CBIHMD010000040.1:0-11537 GCA_966210655.1 uncultured Thalassospira sp. | reverse complement strand
CTATGCCAAGGACGCGGTGGGCAACGATACCAGCGAGGCCGCCTATTACCTGTCGGCCAATCGCGGCAAGAAATCGCTGACAATTGATATGACCAAGCCCGAGGGGCAGGAAATCCTGCATAAACTTGCGGCTGAATGCGATGTGGTGATCGAGAATTTCAAGGTCGGTGGCCTTGCCAAATACCGGCTGGATTACGCATCGTTATCGGAAATCAATCCCAAGATCGTTTATTGTTCGATCACCGGCTTCGGGCAGGATGGCCCGTACAAGGACCGGCCGGGTTATGATTTCATGATCCAGGCCATGGGCGGGCTTATGAGCATCACCGGTGCACCCGATCAGGAACCGGGAGGGCAACCGATGAAGGTTGGTGTTGCGGTTGCCGATATCTTTACCGGGCTTTATGCGACGATTGGTATTCTGGCAGCCCTTCGTCACCGCGATGCCACCGGCGAGGGGCAGCATATTGATCTGGCGCTGCTGGATGTGCAGACCGCGATCCTTGCCAATCAGGCGATGAATTACCTGACGACGGGCAAGGCTCCGGGGCGGCTTGGCAATGCGCATCCCAATATCGTGCCTTATGAGGCATTTCCGACGGCGGATGGATATATCATCCTTGCGGTCGGTAATGACAGCCAGTTCAGAAGTTTCTGCAACGTCGCGGGGATCGGACATTTGCCCGATGACACACGATATGCCACCAACCGGTCACGTGTTGCAAACCGCGAAACGCTGGTGCCGCAAATCCGCCAGGCGATGGTAATGAAAACCACCGACAACTGGATCGCCATTCTTGAAACGGCCAATGTGCCGTGCGGCCCGATCAATACGCTGGATCGGGTGTTTGATAACCCGCAGGTCAAACATCGCGATACGGTGCGATATCTTGACCACCCTACGGCGGGCAAGGTGACGACGGTTGCCAATCCGATCAAATTCTCCAAAACACCGATTGCCGGTGAAACCGCGCCGCCGATGCTGGGCCAGCATAGCGATGACATCCTGCGTCGGGTGGCGGATCTGAGCGACGATCAGATTGCCAGATTGCGCGAAGCCGGGATTATCTGATGCCACCTTCCTGCTTGGCAGAATGCCCGCCGGTATGAAAAGGTATCGGCAGAAACATTCATTCAAGGCAGGATAACAGATATGAAAATCGCGGTAATGGGTGCAGGTGCTGTTGGCTGCTATTATGGGGCGATGCTGGCACGTGCCGGGCATGATGTGACTCTGATCGGACGGCCAACCCATGTTGATGCCGTCAATCGCGACGGGCTGCTTTTGGATTTTGGAGGAGCACAGCAGTATATTGAAATGAGTGCCAGTTCGGACGCCAGCGCGATTGCCGGTGCCGGTCTGGTCCTGTTCTGTGTCAAATCGACAGATACCAATGATGCCGGTGCGCAGATCAAGCCGTTTCTGACCCGTGATACCATTGTCATGAGCCTTCAGAACGGGGTTGATAATGCCGAACGGCTATCAGAGGTGATCGGATTGCCAGTGATCCCGACGGTGGTGTACGTCGCGACCAGCATGGAAGGGCCGGGGCATGTCAAACATCATGGGCGCGGCGAACTGGTGATTGGCAGGTCAGGACAAAGTGAAAAAGTTGCCGAAACGCTGCGCCCGGCGCATATCCCGGTCGAGATTTCGGATAATGCCGAAGGTGCACTTTGGGCCAAGATGATTTTAAACTGTGCCTATAACGCGTTATCGGCAATATCGCAGATGCCCTATGGCGCGCTGGTGCAGGGCGAGGGCATTTGGGATGTCATGCGCAATGCAGTCGATGAATGCCTTGCGGTTGCCAAGGGCTGCGGCGTGACGATGTCGGGCGACATCTGGGGCGCGATTGAAAAGATCGCCGAAACCATGCCGGGGCAATATTCATCCACCGCGCAGGATCTGGCGCGCGGCAAAACCAGCGAAATTGATTTCCTGAACGGTTATATCGTGCGCAAGGGGGCGGAGCTTGGTATCGCGACGCCGACCAATCTTGCGCTGCATGCGATGACGAAGTTGCGCGAAAGCCGGGACTGATCGCGGGCTTTCTTCGGGGGAGAAGATTATTCCCCGGGCTTGCTCTGTGCCTGAACTGCGGCAATATCCGGTTTGGGGACTGGTACGCCGATCCGGTCCCCAAACATCACAATGGCCGCCGCCAACACAATCAGGAAGGCGCCAAACAGGGCAACCGGTTCGGGCAGCAGGCCAAACACCGTAACATCAAGCAACAGCGCCCAGATCATCGCGGTATATTCGAATGCCGCGAGCGTCGAAGCGGGGGCACGTGCCAGTGCCTCGGTCATGAATATATGGGCGAGCCCCCCGGTCAACCCGGCCCCGATCAGCCACATCAGGATTTCAGGTGATGGATCGGCCCAGCCGAACGGCAGGGTCAGTAACCCGCCAAGCGAGCAGATCACGGCAAAATAAAACGCAATCGTGCCCGCGGACTCCGTGCTGGTCAGGGCCTTGATCTGGACCTTGGCAAAGGCGGTGGTAACCGCCATGGCAAGACCGGCCCCGATGCCAATCAGAACGCCGGTATCAATGCCCGGTGTCGAAAATGTCGGCCATAGCATCAGAAACACACCGCCAAATCCGGCAAAGGTCGCGGTAAAGACCGCCATGCCGGGCTTTTCGCGCAACATGATCATCGCGACCGGCAAAACCAGAAGCGGTGCCAGGAAGCCGAGTGCTGTGGCAAGGGCAAGCGGCAGATAGGCCAGCGACAGGAATGAAAAGAACATCGACACAAGGCCGAATGTGCTGCGTTTAAGATGACCGAACGGGCGGGCGGTACGAAGGCCGCGTGGGAACTGACGGCGCCACATCAGATACAGGACAATAGGGATCAGGGCGACAGAGCTTCGCCAGAACATGATTTGCCCGACTGGTGCCTCGAACGAGGCCAGACGGACAAACAAACTCATCACTGCAAACAGACCGGTGGCGGCAAGCCGCAAGCCGATCCCGGACCATACACTGCCCATTTTCGGGATCATCCTGCATTCGACGGGAAGGATGTCCCGCCGATCAAGCAGTAACCCGAATAAGCTGTGTGAAATACTGAGTTTTTTTCATATCAGGGTAGAGCGAAAGTCAGTGGTCGGTGGCGGGATGTTCAAACCCCGCCTTTCAAATCCGGTGGTTGAGGGGGTGCTTTGTAGCGTCTGGCGGCAGCGGTGAAGAAATGGCGCATGGCTTCTTCGCCGGTGTTTTGGGCATTATCAGTGGCTTTTGCCATCGACATGATGCGGGGTCAGGCTGCGCGGGTCGACATCATCAAGGCAGTTGACATTGATGGCGGCCATTTTGGTGCCGTCGGGTAGTTGGCCATAGGCAAAGCTTTGGATGCCGCAGGTTTTGCAGAACCGGTGGCTGATCTTTTTATCATTGAACAGATATTCGGTCAGGTTTTGACCGCCGGATTTCAGCACGAAATTATCGCGCGGTGTAAAGGCCAGAACCGAGCCGAGTTTCTGACAGCGTGAACAATTGCAGGTGATCGATTTATCCAGATCAAGCCTGTCGACGCTATAACGCACGGCACCGCACTGGCAGCCGCCATTGTATGATTTTTCGCTCATTTTTTCCTCCTGCATTATCGGAAATACCCGCCTGGGGTCTTGCCGGTTGCCTTGCGAAACATTGCGATAAAGGCCGACGTGTTTTCATAACCGAGATCAAGGGCAACTTCGGTGACCGGTCGATGATGAGCCAGTTTTTCAAGTGCGTAAAGCAGGCGGAGCTTTTGCCGCCAGTCGCGAAACGGCATGCCGGTTTCACGTTGAAACAGGCGGGCCAAGGTGCGTGACGATGCGCCGCAATCACGCGACCATTCATCAAGGGTACGGTTGTCAGACGGATTGGCCTGCAACTGTTCGCAAATGCGCGCGAGGCGCGGGTCCTTGGGCGCGGGCAGATGCAGATTATCAATTCTGGGCGGTTTAAGCTGATCCAGCAGCACGCGGATCAGTCGACCATCAGAACCGGCTTCGTCATATTCAATCGGGATTTCGGTCGCGGCCCGGATCAGTTCGCGCAGAAGCGGGCTTACGTCCAGCACCGTGCAGCGATCGGGCAAATCGACCAGCGCATTTTTATCAATATAGATATGGCGTGCGCGGGTGAAGGTGGCGTGACTGACAGCATGTTCAACGCCGGGTGGCACCCATACCGCACGCTGGGGCGGGACGACCCAGATGCCGGCCGCGGTGGTAACGGTCATGGTGCCTTCGATGGCGAAGATCAGCTGATGCCAGTCATGGCTATGTGCGCCGATGCTGTAACCGGCGGGAAGGTCGCTCATACGGACATAAACCGGGCGCGGCAGATGATCGGGCCGGGGGCGGGAATGCTGCGGATATTTCGACATATCCCTTGATTCGTCCATGAGAATGTCCTGTTTACGATATATGATGGCAGATTATCGCAAGACAGACGGGGCGCACAGCGATAGTTTGAAGCCATTCCAACCAAACATATAAATGCACGCGCCCCGATTGCCACCGGTTCCGTGCGGGGAAACATCATGTCCAAGGATTTGCCACCGGAAACCAGCACCCATGCCGCCCCCATCGAGGTGCCCGGCAATCCCGATCTGTCGGGTGCGACTGTTGCGCACAAGGGATGGCGCAACCCGGAAGTGTTGCTGATTTTCATGGCGGCGGCGATGCCGTTGTCGTTTTCGACCTGGATGGCGTTGTTAAACAATTTTTCGGTCGAAATGGCGGATTTTACCGGTCGCGAGATCGGGATTTTGCAGTCGCTTCGTGAAATTCCGGGCTTTATGGCCTTTACCGCGATTTTCGTCCTCATCATCCTGCGTGAGCAGACCTTTGCCCTGATTTCGCTTCTGGTGCTGGGCATCGGAGTTGCGATTTCGGGCTATTTCCCAACAGTCGTCGGGCTTTATTGCACGACGGTCCTGATGTCGATCGGCTTCCATTATTTTGAAACCCTGCAGCAGGCATTGTCGTGGCAATGGGTGAAAAAGGAACGTACCGCGATGGTGATGGGCCGACAGCTTTCGGCAAAGTCGGTGGCATCGCTTGTGATGTTTGGCATCGTCTGGGCGATGCTGGAACTTCTGAATGTCGAATACCGGTATGTCTATCTGTTTGGCGGGGCGTTGACGGTTATTGCCGCCGTGGTCGCATGGATGGTGTTCCCGAAATTTGCGGATGCCCACCCGCAGACCAAGAAACTGATCCTGCGCAAACGATACTGGCTTTATTACGCGCTGACCTTCATGAGCGGCGCACGCCGGCAGATTTTCACGGTGTTTGCCGGGTTCCTGATGGTCGAGAAGTTTGGTTATGACGCGGCAACCATCACGCTTCTGTTCCTGTTGAACCATGCAATCAATATGGTTCTGGCACCCAAGATCGGGAAGCTGATCGCCAAGTGGGGGGAACGCCGTGCGCTGACATTTGAATATATCGGTCTGTTCATTGTATTTGTGTCCTATGCCTTTGTCGAAAGCGACAAGGTGGCCGGGGCGCTTTATGTGATCGATCATCTGTTCTTTGCCATGGCGATTGCGATCAAAACCTATTTCCAGAAGATCGCCGATCCGGCCGATATTTCATCGACGGCCGGTGTCAGCTTTACGATCAATCATATTGCGGCGGTGTTTATCCCGGTGGCGTTCGGGATGCTGTGGCTGATTTCGCCGTCGGCTGTGTTCCTGGCGGGGGCGGCGATGGCAGCAGTTTCCCTTATTCTGGCGCTGAATGTGCCCGATGATCCAGAGCCGGGGAACGAGGTGGTGATGGGGTACAAATCCCACCAGCCGATGTTGCGCCCGGCAGAGTAGGAAAACCGCCTGAACTGGCGCAGAATTTCAATCCTGAAAACGCCCGCCATCCTGTGCGGGCGTTTTCATTTGTGTTTGCCTTGGTATTTTCGCAAAATCTTCAAAACCTGACCAAACGAACAATAATAAATTCGAGCATGAGCATCGCTTCAACAGGAACCAGTCACATGTCACATCTTCGTCCGATCAGTCGCACCTTTGTCGGTCGTGTCCTTGCGGGATCGGTTTTGTCCCTGACCGTGGCGCTTGCCAGCGGCACGGCATTGGCCGACAGCACGGTATCGCTGCGCATTCTGGAAACCACCGATATCCACACGCATTTGGTCAATTATGATTATTACCGCGACGGCGAGTCTGACACGGTTGGTCTGGCCAAGGTCGCGACTCTATTGAAGAATGCCCGGGGCGAAGCGGAAAACGTCGTTCTGATCGACAATGGTGACCTGATCCAGGGTAACCCGCTTGGCGATTACATGGCCAAGCGACACGGCCTGAAAGAGGGCGAGGTCCACCCGGTTTACAAGGCGATGAACCTGCTGGGCTATGATGCGGCCAATATTGGCAACCATGAATTCAACTATGGTCTGGATTTCCTTGGCAAAAGCCTTTCGGGGGCCAAGTTCCCCTATGTCAGTGCCAATGTGTTTGCCGATGACGGTGATAGCGATGCGGAAAATGACAAGCCGTATTTCCAGCCCTATGTGATCCTTGATCGTGAATTCACCGACAGTGACGGTAAAAAGCACAAGGCCAAGGTTGGTGTGATCGGATTTGTCCCGCCGCAGATCATGCAGTGGGACAAGGCCAATCTCGAAGGCAATGTCGTGACCAAAGACATCGTCGACATGGCCAAAAAATACGTGCCCGAAATGCGCGAAAAGGGTGCGGATATCGTGATTGCGGTGCCGCATTCCGGCCTGTCGACACTGGCGCGTGAAGGCATGGAAGAAAACGCGACCTTTTACCTGAGTGAGGTCGAGGGCATCGATGCCATCCTGTTTGGTCATGCCCATACGGTTTTTCCGTCCGATACCTATGCCGATATTGACGGGGTCGACCTTTCAAAAGGTACGATCAATGGTGTGGCCGCCGTGATGCCGGGTTTTTGGGGCAGCCATCTTGGCGTGATTGATCTAACACTTTCGGTCAATGATGCCGGGGAATGGAAGGTGACGGACAGCCTTTCGGAAGCACGCCCGATCTATCACCGCGAAGGGCGCGATATTACACCGCTGGTCGAAGCCGACCAGGAAGTCATTGATGCCGTCAAGGAAGAGCATGAGGCGACCATTGCCTATATGCGTGAAGGGGTCGGGACGACCGCGTCCTCGATCAACAGCTTCTTTGCGCTGGTGGCCGATGATCCATCGATCCAGATCGTGACCAATGCGCAGAAATGGTATCTGGAACGTATCCTGAAGGGATCGGAATATGACGGGATGCCGATCCTGTCGGCTGGCGCGCCCTTCAAGGCCGGTGGCCGTGGTGGTCCGGAATATTTCACCGATATCCCCGAAGGCAAGATCGCGCTTAAAAACGTTGCTGATCTTTATATCTATCCCAATACGTTGCGCGCGGTGTTGCTTAACGGTGCGCAGGTGCGGGAATGGCTTGAAATGTCGGCTGTGCAGTTCAATCAGATTGATCCGGGTAGCACGGAAGAGCAGCCGCTGATCAACGAGACGTTCCCGACCTATAACTTTGATGTCATTGACGGGGTCAATTACCAGATCGATGTGACACAGCCCGCGCGCTATAACGCATCGGGCGAGGTGGTAAACAAGGATGCACACCGCATTATCAACCTGACCTATGATGGCAAGCCGGTTACCGAGGATCAGGATTTTGTTGTGGCGACCAACAATTACCGCGCAAGCGGCGGCGGCAATTTCCCGGGGCTGGATGGATCGACCATCATTATCGAAGCCCCGGATGAAAACCGCACGGTTCTCGCGAACTATATCCTAGAGGAAAAGGAAATCGATCCGAAGGCCGATGGCAATTGGAGCATTGCACCAATCGGTGAGGCATCCAAGGTAACGTTCGTTACCAGCCCCAAGGCATCGTCGGCCCTGAATGCGCCGGATAATATCAGCTTTGTCGGCGAGGATGAGGAGGGCTTTGCCCAATATGTCCTTCAGTCGAAATAGGATTGCCTGATCACAAAAGAAAAAGCCGCCCATCGAAAGAGGGCGGCTTTTTCATTCGGTGTTTACTGACCGGTCAGGCCGACCGGCGGAAATCTTTATTTTTTGGCGCCGTGCGACATATGCGGCGCATTCGGGCGGCCCGGAACGTTCCGCGGACCATCTTCGCGCGGGTTTTTGCCGTTCAGATAGGCGGCTGCGCAGTGCTCGTCACAATAGGGTTTGCTTGGCACCGATTTTTTGCCGCAGAAATGGAAATCTTCATCGCCCGGATCGCCGAATGGCCAACGGCACATGCCCGCACCCAGATCAAAGATGCTGATGCCTTTGCTCTGTACTTTCGGGGCCGGTGCCTTTTTCGGCTCGCTCTCTTCGGCGCGGCGCTGGATCGGGGAGGGGCGCTTGGGCAGGCCAAGACGGTGTGCCTTGCCGACAACGGCGTTTTTGCCAACACCCAGTTCTTCACCGATGCGTGCTGTGGTCCAGCCCTGATTCCAGAGCGAGGTCAGCAATTCAATCTTTTCCGGCGTCCAGCTCATTTCGAGTATATTCCGTGTTTCTTTGTCTGCCCGGTGGAAAATCCATAGGCAGGTGCTTATTGTCCGAAGTCAAACAGGGATACAGACGTATCCGCTAATATCACGCGGCGCAAGGGTCTTGGCCATTCTGGACCAATCGGAGCCAGTGTGGCGACCGGTTTGCTGCACGCGGAAAGATGCGCAATTTGCATGACAGCGCGTCAATGTAAAGGGGAGATCGTCATTTGACATGGTTTTTCGTTTCGGTCGTGGCGTTTATGTTGGGGCATATCGTGCCCGGTCTTTTGCGCGGTGCGATCACGGCACGGATCGGTCATGTTGCTTATGTCGTAACGTTCTCGATCACGTCGCTGTTCCTGCTGGGGTGGGTGATTTATGAAGTGCAGCACGCAGACTTCATTACGCTGTGGCCCTACGAAATCTGGCAAAATCACGTGACGCTGACACTTATGCTGCCCGCCTGTATTTTGTGGGCAGCGGCAATTATTCAACCCTGCCCGCTGTCAATCGGACGAAAAAAGGGCTTTGATCTGACGCATCCCGGGATCAACCGGCTTACGCGCCATCCGTTGCTTTTGGGCATGATGTTATGGGGGCTTGGTCATATTGTGCCCAATGGCGATCTGGTGGCGTTCATGTTCTTTGGCGGGGCGACGGTTTTTGCCATTGCGGGGTTCTGGCGAATGGAAAAAATTCGCGCCCGGCATATGGACGATGCGGAATATAAGGCAATCCTTGACGGGACTCGGCGGTTTGACCTGACGGGAATTGCCAAGGGGGCGTTTGGCTGGCGCGATATCGTGTTGGGGATCGGACTTTATATCGTGATCCTGTGGGCGCATCCCCATGTGATCGGAGTTGATCCACTGGCGGCAATTGGCGGCTGAAGAACGGGTTGTCGGTATGTTGCGGTTACGAGGATTCATGCGGGAAACCTCGCGACAATGCTTGAAGTTCTATGGTTTCATTGGGATACTGGTCGCCAAATGTCCGCCCCGGACAGGTTATTTCTGTGAGGTGTTATGACGTCTCCTGAACTTGCGACCCATCTTGCCCGTTTTGCCGAAATGGAAGGCCGCCATCCCAGATTGCTGCTGGCGACCGCATCATCGGTGGAAGAAACCCATCACAAGCATGTGGCGACCCTGTTTGCCGATGGCGGGTTTGATGTCGATATCGCGCCGAAAAATTCCGATGCGCAATCGATTGCCCGTCAGGCGGTGGATTGCGATGCCGATATTCTGGTCCTGGTCCGGCTGTCGATGACAGCAGAAGACCGGGTTGGTGTGGCCGATGTCATTTCGTCGCTGGCTGCCCTTGATGCGGAATATATCAAGTTCGGGATTGTCGGAAAAACCGATGATCCGGCGCGTGACAATGTCGATTTCGTCTTTGATCTTGAACATCTCGGAACGGATGATTGCGAGGCGCTGGTCGGTTACATCCTCGAGATTGAAGAAGACCGCGTTGCGCAACATATATAAAGCGTCGTGACGTTTCCGGTCACCGGAAGCAATGATTTTGAAACCCTTTGGGTGCATTATGATTGTCTTGCGATGAAGGCAATAAAACCATAGCGGGAATGATTGATGGGAATGCTAAAGGAGACGCTGCTGCGCGTTTTCGTTGGAAAACGTGGACGGGAGGCCCTGAAGGCCTATAGCGATGCGCAATCCCTGCAATTGAAGGATCCCGATATGGCCGTCCGCACCGCAGCCGAGGCCAAACAGGCCCGCCGGATTGAAGACCGTGCGATGGCCTATCAGGAAAGCGGCATGTCCTTTGATGAGGCCCGTGCGCAGGCCTTGGCCGAAACCCTGACAGAACAATCTGATAATCCGCAGGCCGCGATCATCAAAGCGCTGGAAGAAGCCGATGCCAAGATCGGTAAAAAGAAAAGCCGGATGCCGACCGCAGCTGATGATGCGCGCGCCAAACTGATTTCTGAAGCGCTCAGTGCGATGCGCAACAAGCAGGAAGACCTTGACAAGCTTGACCCGGAATTGCGCGCCAAGCTGACCCTGATGGCGGTTGGCGCACTTATGGGCGGCCCGCCGACCAAACAATAACCGGCGATCTTTGCGCATTGACGCGAAACAAATCTTCTATCGGAAAATATTGCGATGAAGACCGGTGGTGAGCTGGCAATATTCCGGCTCGTTATCGGCGGTCAGGAAGCCGTGGCGGATCAGGAAATCGATGATCACCAGCGCGCAGTTGAATTTGAAATCGAAACTTTTGCGTACGATTTCGGCGACTTCGGCCAGCGGAAGCAGTTCGAAACGTTCGACCTCGCCATCGGCGCATTGCGGCACGAAATCGGCAGGCAATTCCAGATCGTAATTGACCATCACATCGGGTTTGAGCCCCTCGCCGGTTTCATACAGGTATGACACGGTGCCGACCGGTTTCAGATGCCGGGCAAGGGTTTCGGGAATGGTGGCTTCTTCGGCGCATTCCTTGATCATGTTTTCAAGAAAGCCGAGCCCGGCGGGCTGACCGCCCGCGACCATGTTATCGAGCATGCCGGGATAGGTCGGCTTGTTTTTGGCGCGGTGGGCAACCCACATATGGATGCCATCGGATTGACGGACATAGCCGTTCATATGCACGCCCCAGGACCGGAACCCGAAATAGGGCATGGCGGACCGATCCAACTGACACAGGGGATCGTGCCCCAGTGTCGGGCGAATATCGAACCGTTCGCCATGCAGGCGACGGATGATGCCCTGATCACAAAGCGTCCTAGCCGCAGTATCGAGCGAACGGTTGCGATCATCAAGGGTTACGATATGTGGCGCAAAGCAAAACTCGCCATTTTCATCGCGGACAAAGTCCGGACCGAGCGCGGACAGGGCGGTGGCAAAGTCCGGACGCAAGGCGCCCAGCGACATTCCATCAATGCGGAATGGCACATAGCGTGATGGATTGGCGTTGTTGCAGGCTTTGATATGGTCAAGATAGGTCAAGGTCGGCTCCGTCGGTTGGGGCGCGCTGCAACACGATCATTTTGCAGCGCGCCC
>CBIHMD010000039.1:0-11645 GCA_966210655.1 uncultured Thalassospira sp. | reverse complement strand
AAACAACCACTTGCTGATGCGCTTGCCCTTTTCGGGCAGCAGGCCGGTCTTCAGATTTCGGCCCATGGCGATCTGGTACGTGATGTGCAAACCAATGGCGTCGTCGGCCTGATGAATACCGAGGCCGCCCTGCAACGTCTTCTGGCGGGAACCGGGCTTGTGTACCGGATTGCCGATGACGGATCGGTCACGATCACAAGTTCGGCGCAAAGCAGTGACGCATCCGAAACCATGGTCAGCCCGATCCTGATCGAAGCGGCCAGTGTGGCCGATGACCGTCCGGGGGCTGCGGATCGGGCAAACTCGGTCCGCGTCACGCGCGAAGATCTTGATCGTCGTAATCCGCAGGATGTCAAACAAGTCTTTGCCGGTGAATCCGGTGTTTCGGTCGGTGGCTCATTGCCGATGAACCAGAAAATCTATGTCAACGGGATAGAGGAAACCAATCTTGCCGTTTCCATTGATGGCGCACGCCAGAACAACAAGGTGTTTCACCATAATGGTACAACCCTGATTGATCCTTCTCTGCTGAAAGCAGTCCGTGTCGATCCGGGCGTTGCGCCTGCAGATGCAGGGGCAGGTGCGCTGGGTGGTGCGATTGTCTATGAAACTGTCGATGTTGACGATGTGCTTGAGCCGGGACGTGCGCTGGGCGGTTATGTAAAGGCCAGCTACGACACGAACTCCGAAACCTTTGCCAATGATCTTGCGTCCTATGGTCGGGCAGGCAATGTGGAACTGCTGGGCTATTTCAAATGGGCCAAGGGCGATGATTTTGAGTCTGGCGATGGTGAGCAAATGCTTGGGACCGGTGCCGATCTCAGGTCCGGTTTGGTGAAGGGGGCCTATGACGCACAGAATGGCCATCGTTTCGAACTTTCGGCGGAACAGGTGCGTGACCGTTCCAACAGGCCCTATCGGGCGAATATGACCAGTACGACGGATGGGGCACCTGTGTCGCCGGAGCGCCTTTATGATCTGCAACGGCGCAATTTCTCCTTCAACTATAATATGCCTGATGCCCAAGGGCTTTGGGACCCCAAATTCGTCCTTGCTTATAGCGAGACGAATCTTGGCGTTCCCGAGCCGTATGGCAGCGACGCAGTGACCGGCAGTTATTCCGGCAAGGTTGAAAATGATTTCAATCTGACTGATCGCGATACCATCACGGGAGGTATGGATTTCTATCGCGACAATGCCGAATACAAAGACCCGGATATGAATACCGAAGAAGTCGCTACAAACTTCGGTGTTTATACACAGGCGCGTATTCAGCCCCTTGACCCGCTGCGCCTGTCATTCGGTCTGCGTGGTGACAAACAATATTTCGAAGGCATCGACGGTACCGAGATTGATCAGGAAGGCCTGAGCGGCAACGTTTCCGCAGCCTATGACGTGACCGATTTTCTGACGCTCAATGCCGGTTATTCCAATGTGTGGGGTGGTGTTGCACTGGCTGAAAACTTCATCCACAGAACAACTTGGGATTATAGCGAAGGCATCAAGCCGGTACGTGCCGAAAACTATACAACGGGCTTTGAAGCTCACTATGAAGGCTTCACTTTCAATGCTGGGCTTTTCCGCAGTGTATTTGACAATGCGCGCAGTCCCGGTGGCGCAGGCCCCGGCATTACCACCGATTTCGAAACGCGCGGATATGATGTTGGTACCGGGTATAACTGGGGACCGGGCTTTGTCCGCGTCAGCTACACCGATACCGAAATCACGGTCAATAGCGGTGCGGCAAGTTCATATGCTACCCAGTATTTCGGTGCTCCGCTGGGGCGTGTTATCGCGCTTGAGGCTGCGCACCGGTTTGACGATATAGGGGTTCTGGTTGGCGGTAATATCGATGCCGCGTTGAAAAATACCGATACGGTTGAGGCCGGTGGCCAGGCTCTTGAAGCCTACGAGGTAATCAATCTTTATGCCGAGTATCAGCCCGAAGCAGCCGAGTTCCTTACATTGCGGTTTGAGGTCAACAACCTGTTCGACGAAAACTATGCGGATCGTGCCACTTATGGTCAGGATTTCGCATCTGTGACGCCGCTTTACGAACCGGGCCGGTCTTTCCTGTTGATGGCTAAGGCGCGCTTCTAGGGTTTTAAAAGATTTGATGTATTGCCTGGGACCGGTTCGCCGGTCCCAGGTTTTTCTGTTAACGGAGGCAAAGTGGCATGCCGCATGTGTTGCGCGCACTTTTTCTGGCGGGTCTGGCTTTGATGGCAAGCCTTCCTGTGCGGGCTGAAACGATTGAAATAACCGACCTTGCCGGGCGACAGGTGCGCATTGAAACGCCGGTCGAACGGCTGGTGATCAGCGAGGGGCGGTATATTCCGCTTTTGGCCATGTTGCGGCCATCTGATCCGGTTGGCAGTTTGGTTGGCATGATGACGCCGCTTGGCTGGACACAGCCCGATCTTGAACAGCAGCTTTTGGTCAGCTTCCCTGAAGCAAAAAATATCCCCTTATTTGGCGGGCGTAGCGAGGATAGTGTTTCGGTCGAAAAGATTATCGATCTGGCCCCGCAATTGGCGATTTTCGGGCTGAATGACCACGGCCCGGGGGCAAAAAATGCAGAAATGATTGATCAGCTTACGGCTGCTGGTACGCAAATCATCTTTATCGATTTTCGGGCTGATCCATTGAACAACACCCTGCCTTCTATCGAAATTCTCGGTCGTGTACTGGGGGCGGAGGACCGGGCAGGCGACTATATTGCCTTTTACCAAAGCCAGCTTGAGACCATTCGCCAACGGGTCGCGGATGTTGATGTCCGTCCGACGGTATTTCTACAGGCCCATCCCGGTCGTTTCGAATGTTGCTGGGGCATGGCAGAGGGCATGCTGGGACCTTTTGTTGGTGAGGCGGGCGGCCTTAATATTGCCGATGCCGTCGCCCCCGGACCAACGGCCCAGCATACGGCTGAGTTTTTGTTGACGGAAAATCCGGATGTCTGGATCGGGACAGCATCGGGTACGGTCAAGGAATATCGAGACGGGGCTTTGCCGGTTGCGCTGGGGGCAGGTATGACGGCCGAAATGGCAGCCGACAGTCTCGCACGTTATCTCGCCGCGCCCGAATTTGCAGCCCTTGATGCCGTTCGAAGCGGCCGGGCACACAGCATCTGGCACAATTTTTATAACTCGCCTTTTAACATCGTGGCGCTCGAAGCCTTTGCAACATGGATCCATCCGGACCTGTTTGCCGATCTTCATCCGGAAAAGACCATGCAATATATCTACGACACCTGGTTACCGTTCGACCTTCATGGTGTTCACAGCGCGACGGTACATCATGGCGCCCGCTGATCTTTCGCTTCATGACCGGTTTGGAGCCATTCATCGTCGCAGGTTGTTGATCATATCTGTAATGGTTCTGGCGCTTTTTCTCAGTCTTGGTCTTGATCTGGCCGCGGGGCCAGCCGGGCTTGATATCGGCGATATTGTCGGAGGTATTCTTGACCCGCAATCGCTGGCGCTCCGGCATCGGATCATTCTTTGGGAAGTCCGGCTGCCCGATGCGCTGATTGCGCTTGCGGTTGGTGCCGCATTGGGATTGGCAGGGATCGAAACCCAGACCATTCTTGATAATCCGCTTGCCAGCCCCTTTACCCTTGGCGTGTCATCGGCTGCGGTTCTCGGGGCCAGCCTTGCAATCGTGCTTGTTCCGGTTCTGCCCTTCCTGCCCGAAACCGCGATCTTGCCGGTGATGGCACTGCTTTTCGCGCTGGGATCTGGGATATTGATCCTGTTGATTGTGCGTTGGAGCGGCGGCGCACGCGAGACCGTTGTTCTGTTCGGGATTGCATTGGTGTTCCTTTGCAATGCCCTGACCGCAGGGTTGCAATATCTGGCCAGTGCCGAAGCGGTTCAGCAGATCGTATTCTGGACCATCGGCAATCTGACCCGTGCCGGATGGCCTGAAGTCGGGCTGGTGACAGCGTGCTTCATGATTATTCTACCCTTTTCCCTGCGACAGGTCTGGATCATGACCCTTCTGCGCGGCGGGGAATCCCATGCGCGTAGCATGGGGATCAATGTTGCCCGGCTTCGCATGTGGGTGATCCTGCGCATTTCTGTTCTGGCGGCCTTTGCGGTTTGTTTCGTCGGGGCGATCGGTTTTATCGGGTTGGTCGGGCCGCATATTGCCCGCCTGCTTCTGGGCGAGGATCATCGTTTGCTGGTCCCGGGATCGGCAATTTGCGGGGCATTGATCCTGTCGCTGGCGTCTTTCCTGTCCAAGGCGCTTGTGCCGGGTGTCATTATTCCGGTTGGCATTCTGACTGCCGTTGTTGGCGTGCCGGTCTTTCTGGGGCTTCTTGCCGGACGGAGGAAAACGATATGACGATCTTTTCTGCCACCGGTATTTCCGCATCCTATGGCCGGACCAGGATATTGCATGATGTCGATCTGCCTGAATTGCATGATGACGAGGTGTTGGGGCTTCTTGGCCCGAATGCATCGGGTAAATCAACCCTGATGCGGTGTCTGACCGGCGAGAAGACCCACCATGGAAGGATCGTTCTAGATGGCAGCGATCGGGATGATATGGACGTTATGGCATGGCATCGCCGGGTGGCAACCATGCCGCAAACACCTCCTAATCCCAGCGTCCTGATGCCGACCGAACTGATGTGGAGTACGGCGCGCGCCCTTGATCTTGATTTTTCGGATCGCGAACTGGCTGATCGGATCGAGGATATCTTTAACCGGCTTGGGCTGGATGAATTTTCCCTGTCGCCGCTGCATGTTCTGTCGTGTGGCAAGCGACAGCTGGTCGGGCTTGCGCTTGCATTGCTGCGGGACCCCGATGTTTTGCTGCTTGATGAACCCACATCGGCACTTGATCTGCATTGGCGAATGGTGGTGCTCGATCTTGTGCGTGAACGATTGACTGAGCGCGGCGGGGTTGTGATTGCCGCCCTGCATGATCTTGATCTGGCGGCGCGTTATTGTGACAGGATTGTGTTGCTTGAAGCCGGTCAAATCGTTGCATCCGGCACGCCCGGGGAGGTATTGACCCCCGATAATCTGGCACGGGTCTATCATGTTGAAACATCGGTTTCGCGCGATGAACAAGGCAGGCCTGTGGTGCAGGTGATACGGCCTATTCGTTCCAGTACACGGATGGCCCGATAACGGCAAATATGAAACGGCCCGGCTTTGCAATAGCCGGGCCGTTTCATATTACGTCTCAGGCGCAGTCCGACTTGTTATCGGTCCTGATGCCAAGTGATTGTGCTTCATGCAGGCGACGATAGGTGCCATCGGCGGCAATCAGGGCATCATGGGTACCTTCTTCGGCAATGCCATCCTGCGTGATTACAACGATCCGGTCGGCATTGCGGATGGTGGCCAGACGATGTGCAATTACCAGTGTCGTGCGGCCTTCGGCCAGTTCATCAAGCGATTGCTGAATGGCGCGTTCGGTTTCGGTATCGAGTGCTGATGTTGCTTCGTCCAGAATAAGGATCGGCGGGTTTTTAAGGAAAATACGGGCGATTGCGACACGCTGTTTTTGCCCGCCCGAAAGTTTGACCCCGCGTTCACCGATCACGGTATCAAGCCCGTCAGGCATGTCGGCGATCAGTTCTCGCAAACGGGCGCGATGGGCGGCGTCAATGATTTCATCCTCGGTGGCGTCAAGACGGCCATAGGCAATATTGTCACGCAATGTGCCGGCAAACAGGAAAACATCCTGCTGGACAATGCCGATCTGACGGCGAAGCGATTTCATTTTGATATCGCGAATATCGATCCCGTCGATTGTGATCCTGCCCGCGGTCACATCATAAAAGCGTGGTACGAGCGAACAAAGCGTGGTTTTACCCGCACCGGATGGCCCGACAAAGGCAACCGTTTCACCTGTTTTGATCGAAAGATTGATATCATTGAGTACGGTGCGTTCCGGGCTATAGCCAAAACCGACCTGATCAAATGCCACATTGCCGGAGAGGTTTTCGATATCACGCGCACCATCGCGATCGACAATATCGGGTTCGGTTGCCAGCAATGCCTGATAGTTTTTGAAACCGGCGATGCCCTTGGGATAGGTTTCGACAACAGCGGCGATCTTTTCGAGCGGTTGATAGAACACATTGACCAGCAGCAGGAAGCCGACAAACCCGCCAACTGTCAGCCCGCCGGTCACAACGAAATAGGTCCCCGTCACCAGAATGACGACCTGGACAATCCGCATGCCGAGGTAATTGATCGCAAGGCTGATCGCCATGATGCCATAGGCCTGCAATTTCACATGGCGATAAAGCTCGTTATCCTTGTGAAACAGGGCGCGTTCGTGGTCCTCGTTGGCAAAGGCACGTACAACGCGTACGCCGCCGACATTTTCCTCGATCCGGGCATTGAAGGCACCGACACGGCCAAACTGGCTTTGCCAGTTGCGTGTCATTTCCCCGCCGAACCGGACGACCAGCCACATCACCAGCGGTGCAATCGTCATTGCAATCAGCGCCAGTTCGCTATGCACGGTAAACATCAGGATCAGCGCCCCGATAAAGGTCATGACCGCGACAAACAGGTCTTCGGGGCCGTGGTGGGCGACCTCGCCGATTTCTTCCAGGTCCTTGGTGATGCGTGCCACCAGATGGCCGGTTTTCTGGTTGTCGTAAAAGCGGAAGGAAAGCTTTTGCAAATGGTCGAATGCGCGTTTGCGCATTTCGGTTTCGATCGTGATACCCAGAACATGACCCCAATAGGTGACGACGGCCATCAAGCCGGTATTGGCAAGATAGACCAGAAGCAATCCGACAGCCGCCAACCCAATCAGCAGCCAGTCCTGTTTGGGTAACAGCACATCGACAAAACCGGCAACCGCAACCGGAAAGCCAAGGGACAAAATACCCGACAGGACAGCCGACCCGAAATCGAGCATGAAGAGCCGTTTATGCGGCAGATAGTAGGAAAAGAACTCTTTAAGCATGGGGCGGATCCGGTGGCAAAGGTTCGATCACAGCATAAGGGTCGTTGCGAACACATCAAATAACGAAATTGATTACTATTAGCAATTGGCGTGATGCGAATTTTAACTGTTATCGGACAGGGTTGCTGGATGATCGTGATCGGGCCGGGTATTCTGATTGGGATGATCAAGGCCCGGGATGGGTAACATTTCAGGGTTGATCAAAGCCGACGGTTGACCCTTCGAGCAATTTTCGGTGCAGGAAGTCGATAAATATCCTGACTTTTGCCGAAAGATTGTGGCGTTCGGGGTAGACGGCATAGATGTCCGCATCAATTTGTGCGTATTGAGGGAGCACAAGTCGCAACCTGTCAGCTTTGACATGTCGGGCGATATCCCATTCGGAACGCATCATGATACCGTGGCCGGCAAGAACCCAGTTCAGGGCGATTTCGCCATCGTTGCTGCTGAGCGTGCCGTGAACCCTGATGGTTTCTGATTCCTGCCCGCGTTGCAGCTTCCACAAATCATAACTTTCGTTGTACTGACGCAGGATAATGCAGTTATGTGCGGAAAGGTCCGAGAGGCGTTTCGGCGTGCCGTGTCGTTCAAGATAGCCAGGGGCCGCACATAAAAACCGCCTGTTGCGGAGCAGTTTGCGTGCACGTAGCCGGGAATTGGGCATTCCCCCGAACCGGATTGTCAGATCAAGACCTTCTTCCACCATGTTCAGTGGCGCGTCACTCAGCACCAGCTGAACTTCCACTTCAGGATAGAGGTGGGAGAATTCCGATATTACCGGCGCGACATATTCACGCCCGAAGCCAAAAGTTGCATTGATACGCAATAGTCCGCTGGGCGTTTCGCGCGCATCGGAAACGCGTTGTTCCAGTTCTTCGATATCACGCATGATCTGGATTGCGCTTTGGAAATAGGCCTCGCCTTCGCTGGTGAGGCTGATGCGGCGCGTTGTGCGGTTCATCAACCTTACACCAAGCCTGTCTTCGAGCTTAGCCAGACGTTTGCTGACTGCTGGTGGGGACAGGTTAAGTTCAAGAGCGGCCGCGGATAAATTTCCTTTCCGTGCCAACAGGACGAAAAAACCCAGATCGCTATCGGTTGTCATTATTAACCTCTGCGACATAATGAAATTAGAAATCAGAAATTATACTGATTGAATAAAAAATCTACACTTCATGTGTCTGTCGGGCAATTCATTGAACAACAAAGCAGCTTGCGTCCTACAGCAAGCATGGCAACGTCCGGTTCAGATATCAGGGAAAATACCGGAATGCTAACAGGGAACTTCCTGTTTTGCCTTTCGGGCACCGGTTCAGAGAAAAACCGGTGATCCACACCATACGGGAGGAATATCAATGCGTAAGTTTGCTATTGCGGCTGCGGTTGCGGCATCATTCTTTGTCACCCCGGCCTTTGCAGAATATCCGGAAAAAACGATCAACTATATCATTGCGTTCAATGCGGGTGGTGAGTCCGACATTTCCGCGCGTTTTCAGCAACCTTTCTTTGAAAAACTGACCGGTCAGCAGGCCGTAATCCAGTATATGGCCGGTGCTGGCGGGGCGCAGGCCTGGTCGCAGCTTAACGGTATGGAAGCCGACGGCTATACGATCATGGGCACCAATCTGCCGCACACGATCCTGCAGCCCATGGAAAAGGATGTCGGATATGAAACCGATGACCTGACACATGTCTATTTCTTCCACTATACTCCAGATGCGGTTTTTGTCCCGGCTGACAGCGAGTTTCAGGATCTTCAGCAGCTGATTGAGCATGCCAAGGCCAATCCAGGAGTTGTGACATTCTCCGGTTCGGGCTCGAATTCCTCGAATCACATTGCCAAGGAACAGTTCGACGAACTGGCTGGTGTAACCACCACCTATGTTCCGTTCAGCGGTACCGGTCCGGCCGTGACAGCGATCCTGGGCAGCCAGACGACTGCCGGTTTCAACTATGTTACGTCGGGCGTGAACAATAGCGAGGGCATGCGCATGCTTGCCGTTGCCTCGGATGAACGTGTGAAGGCATTTCCGGATGTCCCGACTTTCAAGGAACTTGGTATCGATCTTGTGGGCGGTGCTTATCGCGGTATTGCTGTTCCTGCCTCGACCCCGGAAGATATTCGCAAGAAACTTTCCGATATCATCAGCGAGATCAACGCAGACCCGGCATTCATCAAACAGATGGAAGAAGCCGGTTTCGTGCTGACCGATATCTCCTATGAGGACATGCCGGAATTCATGGCCGAGAAGAAGGCCGAATACCGTGCAATTGGCGAAAAGCTTGGTATTGCCAATCGCTAATCCGTAATCGGAAGGGAAAGGAAGGTCCATCGCCATGGAATTGCTTGGCTATTTTCTCAGCGCGTTGACGCCGCTTAATATCCTGATGGCGCTTGGCGGCGTTGTTCTTGGTACCATTATTGGTGCCTTGCCGGGATTGTCGGCAACCATGGCGGTGGCCGTTCTGGTCCCGTTTACTTTCACAATGGACCCGGCGACCGGGTTGATTGCGCTCGGTGCGATCTATACCGGTGCCATCTATGGCGGTGCCTTCGCCGCCATTCTGGTCAATACACCGGGCACCCCGTCTGCGATTGCAACAACCTTTGACGGCTTCCCGATGGCAAAGCGTGGTGATGGCAACCTTGCCATAACTCTTGCAACGCTTGCCTCGGTCTTTGGAGGTCTGGTTGGCGGGATATTCTTGCTGTTGCTGTCGCCGCCATTGGCCAAGGTGGCGCTGGCGTTCGGCCCGCCGGAATATTTCTGGCTGGCAATATTTGGCCTGACCCTGATTTCGGCGTTATCGGTTGGCAATACGCTTAAGGGGCTTATCGGTGGCTGTATCGGTTTGATGCTGGCCATGGTTGGCGTGGCTGTTGTCGGAGGCGATATCCGCTTTACGATGGATACCCAGATGCTTTTGGGCGGGTTCGATATCGTTTCCGCACTGATCGGCCTGTATTGCATTCCGGTTCTGATTGATCTGGTGGCAACACCCGATCCGCATCTGAAAGTGGAGCAGGGGAACCGTGGCATTCGTTTGTTCGAAGCGTTCGGCATTGCATGGAAAAGCAAGTTCAACGTCATTCGCAGTTCCGTTATCGGAACCATTATCGGTATCTTGCCGGGTGCCGGTGGATCGATAGCAGGGCTGGTTTCCTATTCCGAGGCGCGCCGTTCGTCGAAAACGCCGGAAGAATTCGGTAACGGGGCACCGGACG
Source organism: uncultured Thalassospira sp. (assembly GCA_966210655.1). Lineage (GTDB taxonomy): Bacteria > Pseudomonadota > Alphaproteobacteria > Rhodospirillales > Thalassospiraceae > Thalassospira. The sequence goes on along the minus strand of CBIHMD010000039.1, from coordinate 1,477 downwards.
GGATTATCGCGACTGAATCGGCAAACAACGCCACAGTGGGCGGCGGATTTATTCCCACGCTGGTGCTGGGTATCCCCGGTACCCCACCCGATGCGGTGATCCTTGGTGCATTGCTGGTACAGGGTATCAAGATCGGCCCAACCCTTTTCGCGCAGCAGGGTGAGATTGTTTACACCTTTATCTTCGGGCTGCTGATTGCAACCGCACTGATGTTGCCCGCAGGGCTTTTGATCGGGCGGTATGCCTATAAATCGATTGCCTCGATCCCCAAGACCGTTCTGGTTCCGACCATCGCCTTTCTGACGGTCGTTGGCAGCTTTGCCATACACAGCAACCTGCATGACGTTCAGATGATGCTGGTGCTGGGTGTCATTGGCTGGATTTTGAACCGGTACGGTTTTGCACCTTCGCCCATCGTGCTGGGCCTTGTGCTGGGACAGATTGCCGAACAGGGGTTTGTTCAGTCCTATCTGATCGGGAATGCAACCAGCAATATTGCAGGCATGTTCTTTGGCCGTCCGATCAGCCTTGCTATAGTTGCATTGGCGGCTTTCACGCTGCTTTACCCGGTGCTGTTTGGCAATCGCAAGGAGAAAGCCCGCAAGCGCGCGGTTGCTGCGGCAAAAAATTATGCCGAAACGGACGGTGAGACGGCAAAAGCCGATGAAGCAACCCTGTCGGAGCCTGTGATCAATCCGATGGCACATCTGAAAGGTGTCATCGCAAAGCCACGCGATACCGCAGGTATGGGGATTGTTGTTCTGTTGGTGCTGATGGCTGTTTGGGCCATCACGCAGACATCGGAAATGTCCCCGTTGGGCTCAGTATTCCCGATAACGATCTGTGTCGCACTGATTGTGTTTTCGGGTGTCCTTTTTGCCATGAACCTGTTGCGTAAACCCGCAGGTGTAAAGAGCGGAGAACAGGCTGGTGAATCGGTTTCGCGGCGCATTGCCCTGATTGTTGTGATGGGCTTTTGGGTCGTGGCTATACCGCTGACCGGTTTCTGGGTTGCGGCCATTCTGGCCTTCCTGTCGCTGGCCAGAGTGTCCTGTTACGAAGATATGCCAGTCAAACGCATTATCGTCGAAACACTCGCCGGATTTGCAATCGTGACTGGCCTGTATTGGCTGATGGCGGATGTCTTGCTGATCCGCATGCCATCGGGATTGCTGTTCTAGGGGCATGTGAGCCTGAATTTTCAAAGTTAACTGCTAACCAAGAGACTGATCATGAAGACTTATCGTATTGCTGCCATCCCGGGCGACGGGATTGGTAAAGAGGTTGTTGCGGCCGGTGTCGAAGTCCTTGACGTGCTGGCAAAGCGCGATGGCGGATTCAACATGATGTTCGATAGCTTCGATTGGGGGTCGGACTATTACAAGAAACATGGTGCTATGATGCCTGCTGACGGGCGCGAGCAGATCCGGAACCATGATGCCATCTATTTCGGTGCTGTCGGGGCACCGGACGTACC
>CBIHMD010000038.1:0-11737 GCA_966210655.1 uncultured Thalassospira sp. | reverse complement strand
ACCCAACATGGGATGCAATGCCCTGCGCGATTGCCGGGTTGATCGTGTATTTCGCCACATAACGCTTGGCACGGAAATTATCATTCCCCGGCCCGTCTCCCGACAGGTTGCCGCGCTGCTTTTTCATCTTGTCCGCTGTCTGCCAGGTGCGCGAGATGACCTCGCCGACGCGGCCCATGGCCTGACTGTCCGACGAAATGATCGAAAACGCGCCAAGGTCATGCAGGATATCCTCGGCCGCGATGGTTTCGCGGCGGATGCGGCTTTCGGCAAAGGCGACATCTTCGGGGATTTTCGGATCAAGGTGATGGCACACCATCAGCATATCAAGATGCTCGTCGATGGTATTCACCGTAAAGGGACGTGTCGGGTTGGTCGAACTTGGCAGAACGTTGGCCTCGCCGCACAGCTTGATGATATCGGGCGCATGGCCACCACCGGCCCCTTCGGTGTGGAAGGTATGGATGGTGCGGCCCTTGAAGGATGCGCGGGTATGTTCGACAAAGCCGCTTTCATTCAGCGTATCGGTATGGATCATCACCTGCACGTCAAGGTCATCAGCCACCGACAGGCAGGTATCAATCGACGCCGGGGTCGTGCCCCAGTCTTCATGCAGTTTAAGCCCGCAAACACCGGCTTTGACCTGTTCGATCAATGAACCCGGCAGGGTCGCATTGCCCTTGCCAAAGAAACCGATATTCATCGGCAAGCCGTCAGCCGCCTGCAACATGCGGGCAATGTGCCACGGGCCGGGCGTACAGGTGGTGGCGTTCGTGCCCGCCGCCGGGCCGGTCCCACCGCCCAGCATCGTGGTTACGCCGGAATACAGCGCATCTTCGACCTGTTGCGGGCAAATCCAGTGGATATGGGCGTCAATCCCGCCTGCGGTGATGATGTTGCCTTCACCGGCGATCACCTCGGTCCCCGGACCGATGATGATATCGACACCGGGCTGCACATCGGGGTTCCCGGCCTTGCCGATCCCGGCAATGCGGCCATCGCGAATGCCGATATCGGCCTTGATGATGCCGGTATAATCAAGGATCAGCGCGTTGGTGATCACGGTATCGACCGATCCCTCGGCGCGCGATGCCTGCGACTGGCCCATGCCGTCGCGGATGACCTTGCCGCCGCCGAATTTGACTTCTTCGCCAAGGATCGTGAAATCCTGTTCGACCTCTATCAAAAGCTCGGTATCGGCCAATCGGACCTTGTCACCAACGGTCGGGCCAAACATGGCGGCATAGGATGCGCGATCAATTTCATAAGCCATTTTTACGCTCCCAGCTTGCCGTTGATTTTGGCGTTAAAGCCATAGACCACACCCGACCCGGCATATTTCACCAGATTGACTTCGCGCGTCTGGCCCGGCTCGAACCGGACGGCGGTGCCAGCCGGGATATCAAGACGGAAACCGCGCGCCGCCTCGCGATCAAAATCAAGGCCCGGATTGGTTTCATAAAAATGATAATGCGATCCGACCTGCACCGGGCGATCCCCGGTATTGGCGACGGTCAGTGTTTTGGTTTCGCGATCCTGATTAAGGATCAGGCTGCCTTCTTTGGTAATGATTTCACCTGGAATCATGGCCTGTTTCCTTTGCCTAGCGGATCGGTTCGTGAACGGTCACAAGCTTCGTCCCGTCGGGAAATGTTGCTTCGACCTGAATTTCATGGATCATTTCGGCAATGCCATCCATCACCTGATCACGCGTGATCACGGTCGCCCCGTCGCGCATCAGATCGGCAACCGATTTGCCATCGCGCGCGCCTTCGACCACAAAATCCGTGATCAGGGCAATGGCTTCGGGATGGTTCAGTTTCACACCGCGTTCAAGGCGGCGTCGCGCCACCATGGCGGCCATTGAAACCAGCAATTTGTCCTTTTCGCGTGGCGTCAGATTCATGCCGTTCTCCTAAATTTCCCAAAGACGCGGCAGGCGCGCCGGAAGTCCGCGTGTTTCATGGCGGAACTGTTTCCACCACGCGCCGTAAACCCGGCGCAATTTCATCGGATCGCGCGCCATGAAACGCGTGATCACAATCCCCTTCATCGCGGTTGCCGCGCACAACACATCCGTATCCATCAAACCCCCGGATGCGCGCGCCAGACAATCGCGGGCAATATCAAGTTTATCTTCGGCATCCTGCCCGACCAGAATGGCGGTCGCCGCCGCCCGCGCCCCATCAAAGGATGCCGGGTGATCCAGCATGCGCAAAACATCGCCTTCCAGATGCAGCGCATCACGCCAGACAGGCCGCCCGTCAATCGACACATCCCACGCATCACGTGCCAGACCGGTTGTGAAAACCTCGCCACGGGCAAGGCGGCCAAACACCATGATTTCTCCGGCCATCACCTGCCCGGAACCGGTAACGGAAACACTCGTCTTGCGGCGCAGGCGCGCCTGATCAAACAGGATGGTTTCGTGGGGCAACCATTCCAGCCAGCCGTTATCTTCAGCCGCCAGATCAACCGACATGATGCAATCCGGCCCGGCGGAACGGTAAATCTTTTCGGCGGCCTGGGCGGTAAATAGCGCGGATGCGCCTGCCTTGACCCGGCCTTCAAATGCCAGATGATCCCCCCCCACCATGCCACCCGATGTCGTCACCAGAACGGCAGTCACCAGATCCCCGGCCACCGGACGCGGGAACAGGATTTTCATCGGATCGCGGTAATAAAGATGATCAAGGGCTGCAAAACCCGGCTTACCCGCAGACACAGCGCCCGGCGAACCCGGCTTGAACGCGACCTCGGCCCGACCATCGGTGACGATCGGGTTGGAAGCGTCTGACATTTGCGGTTCCGCCTTCAAATCACTGCGGACCGGGTTTTCGAGTTTGCGAAGCTGCACAAAGCCACCTGAATATTTCAGTCGCACAACCGGTTAACCCGCAGTCAGACCGGCTGGCCCATCGGCAAACACAGCAAGATGCGGGCCAAACCGTACAGCCCGCAATCACGCCATTTACCGCACCGGCCTCAATTCACCCATGCGCAAAATTTTGGCAAATGCTGATCAAACAGTCAGATACGACCGCACCTTTTCGCGGTCCAATGCATCCTTGGACCCCGCCAGCACCACCTCGCCACGTTCGAGCACGACGATCTCGTCAGCCAGTTCATGGGCGAAATCAAAATACTGTTCGACCAGAAGGATCGCCATATCGCCCCGATCCGCCAGCTGTTTGATCACGCGCTGGATATCCTTGATGATCGATGGCTGAATGCCTTCGGTCGGCTCATCAAGGACAAGAAGACGCGGACGTGTGACCAATGCGCGCCCAATGGCAAGCTGCTGCTGCTGCCCGCCCGAAAGATCGCCACCGCGACGGCCCAGCATGTCACGCAGGACCGGGAACAGTTCAAAAATCTCGTCGGGGATATGACGAAGGGCGCGCGGAAGGGCGGCAAACCCGGTTTCAAGGTTTTCCTTCACGGTCAGAAGCGGGAAAATCTCGCGCCCCTGAGGTACAATCGCGATCCCCGAGGTTGATCGTTTCCAGGCCGGATCACGCGAAATATTTTTACCTTCCCACGTGATGTTGCCATCGGCAATCGGGTGTTGCCCGACAACGGCGCGCATCAGCGATGTTTTACCGACACCGTTGCGCCCCAGAACCGCCGTGACCTTGCCGGTCTACGCACTAAGCGACACCTTGCGAAGCGCATGCGACGCGCCATAAAACAGATCGATATTGGCTACATCCAGCATGATCAGCGCCCCAAATATACTTCGATGACCCGCGGGTCTTTCTGAACATGGTCAAGGCGGCCTTCGGCCAGAACCGATCCTTCGTGCAGGACCGTCACCTTGCAATCAAGGTCGCGGACAAATTCCATGTCATGTTCGACAACCACAACCGACCGGTCTGTTGCAATGGATCGCAGCAATTTCGCGGTCTGTTCGGTTTCGGAATCCGTCATCCCGGCGACCGGTTCATCCACCAGAAGCAATTCCGGCTTCTGCATCAGCAGCATGCCAATCTCAAGCCACTGTTTCTGCCCGTGCGACAGGTTGGCTGCCGTCTCGTCACGCTTGTCGGTCAGCATGATGGTTTCAAGCGTCTGTTCAATGCGGAGCTTCTCGGCATTGCCCAGGCGATGAAAAAGCGCCTGAAACACCCCCCGCCCGCCTGAACAGGCCAGCAGCAGATTGTCAAACACCGTATGGCTTTCAAACACGGTCGGTTTCTGGAACTTGCGCCCGATGCCAAGGTTTGCGATCTCGGCCTCGTCAAGTTTGGTCAGGTCGACTTCGCTTCGAAACATCACATCGCCGGTATCGGGCCGGGTTTTACCGGTGATGATATCCATCATCGTCGTCTTGCCCGCGCCGTTCGGCCCGATGATCGCGCGAAGTTCGCCCGGCTCGACATAAAAGGACAGGCTATTGAGCGCCCGGAACCCGTCAAAGGTGACGGAAACCCCATCGACATAAAGGATGGTATTGGCTTTGGCGGCCTTGCGTTCGGCCTTTTCAATCTCGATTGCGGCTGCCTCGCTCATGCCTTGCCTCCTTCGTTTGCACGCCCGTTCAGGAAACGCTTGCGCAAGGTGCTAAACGCCGATTGCCGGTCGGGTGATCCAAATGCTGGCACCGCACCAATCACGCCCTTTGGCAGGAACAGGGTCACGGCAATGAACAGCCCGCCCAGGAAGAACAGCCAGAAATCAGGCATCACACCGGTAAAGAAGGTCTTGGCATAGTTCACGATGAACGCCCCCAGCACCGCACCATACAGCGTACCGCGCCCGCCAACCGCCACCCAGATGACGATTTCAATCGACAATGCAGGGGCAAATTCACCGGGATTGATGATGCCGACCTGCGGCACATAAAGCGATCCGGCAATCCCGGCCATCACAGCCGACACGGTAAAGACGAACAGCTTGTAATATTCGACCCGGTAACCGGTAAACCGCACGCGCGCCTCGGCATCACGGATGGCAATCAGAACCTTGCCCAGACGGGAATTGGTGATGCAGCGCGCCACGACATAACAGATGCCCAGCATCACGCAGGATACGACAAACAGGGTTGCCCGCGTGCTATCCGATTGCAGAGAAAACCCAAGCAGATCCTTGAAATCGGTCAGGCCATTATTGCCGCCAAAGCCCATGTCATTGCGGAAGAATGCCAGCAACAGCGCATAGGTCATCGCCTGCGTGATGATCGAAAGATACACCCCCGTCACCCGCGACCGGAAGGCAAGGAAACCAAACACAAAGGCCAGAAGCCCCGGCACGAACATCGCCATCACGATGGCAAACCAGAACATGTCAAAGCCGTACCAGTACCACGGCAATTCGGTCCAGTTCAGGAACACCATGAAGTCCGGCAGTTCCGGGTTGCCATAAACCCCGCGATCCCCGATCTGGCGCATCAGATACATACCCATGGCATAACCGCCAAGCGCAAAGAACGCCCCGTGACCAAGGCTTAGAATCCCGCAGAACCCCCAGATCAGATCAACCGAAAGCGCCAGCAAGGCATAGCAAAGATATTTGCCAAGCAGACTCATCATCCATGTCGGAACATGAAAGGCCGATCCTTCGGGCACGATCAGGTTGCCGACCGGGATCAGGATGGACGCGGCAATCAGGATCGCAAGCAGGATCATTCCGCCACGATCCCGCAACAGCCACCCGATCACCGGCGTCATTTGGTATTTCGTGCGATAGTCGGTCATGTATCAGGCCTCCACCGCGCGACCTTTAAGGGCAAACAGGCCCTTTGGTCGTTTCTGGATGAACAGGATCAGCGCGATCAGAACAAAGATTTTCGCCAGCACCGCACCGGCCACCGGCTCAAGGAACTTGTTCACGATACCAAGACTGAACGCACCAAGGACCGTGCCCCAAAGGTTGCCAACCCCGCCAAACACCACGACCATGAAACTGTCGATGATGTATGTCTGACCAAGGTTCGGACTGACATTTGAAATCTGGCTAAGCGCGACACCGGCAATCCCGGCAATGCCGGAGCCAAGCCCGAATGTCAGCGCGTCGACATAACCGGTGCGGATGCCGACCGATCCGGCCATACGGCGGTTCTGGGTCACGGCACGCATCTGAAGGCCAAATGCGGTATAGCGCAGCACAACGGCAATCCCGCCCACCATAATCAGACTGAACAGGATGATCCAAAGCCGGTTGTAGGTCAGCACCAAACCGCTTGAAAGTTCAAGCGCGCCGCTCATGAAATCGGGTGCCATTACCTGCTGGTTGGTTGCGCCAAACAGGCTTCGGATCGCCTGCTGCAAGACAAGGCTGACACCCCAAGTCGCCAGAAGCGTTTCAAGCGGACGACCATACAGGAACCGGATCACGCAGCGTTCGATCACGATGCCGACCAGACCGGCAACAACGAATGCCACAGGCACCGCAATCACCAAAGACCATGGCGAACCCGACGGAATGACAGATGAAAAAATCTGCTGCACGACAAAGGTGGTATAGGCACCGATCATGATCATTTCGCCGTGCGCCATATTGATCACGCCCATCACGCCAAAGGTGATGGCAAGCCCAACCGCGGCGAGCAACAGCACGGATCCCAAGCTGATGCCGCGATACACATCGCCTAGCGTCTGCCACATCGAAAGCCGACCCTCGACCTCGGCAAGTGCATCCTTGGCCGCAGCAACGACTTCGGGCTGATAACCTTCGGCTTCGGCACTGGCGACAAATTGCGACAGTACCGCGCGGATTTGCGGCGTCGTTTCGCTGGCCAGCACTTCGATGGCCGTCAAACGCTCCTCGGTGGTTTCACCGGCTGCCAACGCCATGGTTGCCTTTGCAAGCTCCATCCGCGCCAGAAGCGTCGCATCTTCCTCACGCTCGATCGCGCGGATCAGCAATGGCAACATCGACGGATCGCGGGCGTCCATGACCTGCTCGACGGCGGCAGTACGGATGCCGATATCCTGACTAAACAGGTTAAGGGCGGCCAACGCATCGCGCAGCGCGCCACGCAGACGGTTGTTGATCTTGATCTTGTCGAGCTCCTTGGAACCGCTTTCCCCCACAACCTCGCCGCTGACGACGTCGATATGGTTCCAGACCTTGCCCTTTTTCTCGCCAATCACGACGTGTTCGTCGCTAGCGCGGACAAACAGGTTGCCTTCAAGCATCGCGTTCAGGATCGGCGCGACGCGGGGATCGCCATCGGCGGCCATGGCCTCGATCGCTTCAACCTTTTTGGTCGAACTTTTATGGTTGAGCTGTTCCGTTACATTGCGCAGTTCTTCGTCGCTAAATGCGTGTGCCGGTCGCGGCGATGCCAGCACCATCACCGCAAAAATTGCGGCCAGGGCAAACAGGACAGGCAGGGAATTGTTCGCGCGGACACGGAAACGGCACAGGACAGCGGTCATGACAGTACGCATGGTCACCAAGCCTTTGAAAATCGGATGTCAGAAAATCGCAAAAAGAATGGTTGCCCAATCATCAGGACAACGAAAAACAGGCTGGCTGCATCAACAGCCAGCCTGTCCAATCCCGATCAATACATCGGTTTTTCACAGTTGCCGCAGACCCACGGATAGGTCCAGTCGGCGGTCAGCTTTGCGCTTTCGGGCAGGAAGTCCGACCATGCATCGCCAACGACGGTGCCTTCGGTTTCCCAAACGATGTCAAACTGGCCATCGTCCTGTACTTCGCCGATCAGAACCGGCTTGGACAGGTGATGGTTGGTGTTCATGACAGCGGTACCACCGGTCAGGTTCGCAACTTCCTGGCCATACATGGCCTGACGGACGGCATCAACATCGGTGGTGCCAGCCTGTTCGACAGCCTGTTTCCACATGTTAAAACCGATATAGGTTGCTTCCATCGGATCGTTGGTTACGCGTTTTTCGTCACCGATAAAGGCATGCCATTTTTCGATGAAGGCCGAATTCGCATCGGCTTCAACCGACTGGAAGTAGTTCCAGGCAGCCAGATGACCAACCAGCGGCGCGGTATCGATACCAGCCAGCTCTTCTTCACCGACCGAGAAGGCAACAACCGGAATGTCTTCGGCTTTGATGCCCTGGTTGGCGAGTTCCTTGTAGAATGGCACGTTGGCATCACCGTTAATGGTCGAAACCACTGCGGTTTTCTTGCCGGTGGATGCGAATGCCTTCACATCGGCAACAATCGACTGCCAATCGGAATGACCGAACGGGGTGTAGTTCTCCATGATGTCCTCATCGGAGATACCCTTGCCATTCAGGTAGGAACGCAGGATTTTGTTGGTCGTACGCGGATAGACATAGTCCGTCCCCAGAAGAACGATACGCTCGGCACCGCCGCCATCCTCGCTCATCAGGTAGTCAACAGCCGGGATTGCCTGCTGGTTCGGCGCGGCACCGGTATAGAACACGTTGCGCGAGCTTTCCTCGCCTTCATACTGAACCGGATAGAACAGCATGCTGTTCAGTTCTTCAAAGACCGGCAGAACCGACTTGCGAGAGACCGAGGTCCAGCAGCCGAACACGACATCGACCTTGTCTTTTTCAATCAGTTCACGTGCTTTTTCGGCAAAAAGCGGCCAATCCGAAGCCGGATCGACAACAACTGCCTCAACCTGTTTCCCCAACAGGCCGCCATTTTTATTCAGATCGTCCACCAGCATCAGGACAGTATCCTTCAGCGTGGTTTCCGAAATAGCCATCGTCCCAGAGAGAGAGTGCAGAACGCCGACTTTAATCGTATCAGCGGCCTGGGCATTTGACATGGTCATTGCCGACCAAGCCAAGGCCCCAGCGCCCATAAGCGCCTGAAGCTTCTTATTCATTCTATTGCCTCCACTGCGAGTTTATTGCACCGCAGTGGTGCTTGCTAAAATCGTGCCAGATTCCGAATAATATGCTGCATCGCCAGAAATCGCGGTAACTCAACGCAACATCCAACTATTTAACAGGCAGAAAACGGAAAATATTTGCGTTGAACGTGATTTCAATGATCACTTTTCGATCATTAATTAAAATTTGATTATTTTTTAATCACGTTGACCTGTGCCCGCTCAGCCCTTAATTGAAAGGTGGAAGTTTCGCCTTTCTGCGGTTATTGCACCACAATGCCCATAGGCCGAAGCATCCCGCCCCGCCGGTTCGCCGGCGGGGTTGCTTATATGCAGAAACCCCGATCGATCATTGTGCCGCAATGGCAGGCAGATCGGTTGAAATGTCGCCGATCACCAATCTGATCTGATGACGTAACCAGACCAGTCCGACATCCTTATCCGCCCAGATCGGCCAGTTCATGGTTACCGGTGGGAAATTCAACGGAATGGGCATTTCACAAAACACCAGCCCAAATAACGGCGCATATTGTACCGCAATCCTGCGCGGTACAGTCGCGACAATCGGGGCGTTCCGGGCAGCGGCAAGCAACGGCATGAAATCGGGTGCGGCCAGAACCACATCAAGATCAATGCCAATCGCACGCAATGCATCACCAACGCAGCCTTCGACATTTCCCGTCTGGGACAGAACCGCATGACGCGCACCCAGATATGCCGCGCGCGATAATGGCAGCGTCAGTTTACAAATATCGGGGTTAAAGCAACAGGCCACGCTGGACTCAAACAGCACTTCGCCGATCTGACGGGACTCCTTGCATCCGATTGCCAGATCGATTTCACCTGCATTCAACATCAGATCGACCGTCTCAACCGTAATCGAACGACTTACCAGACGCACACCGGGTGCGGCTGATTGCAAATGGTGCACCAATGCTGGCAACAGGACCATTTCCATTTCGCCAGTGATACCAATGCGAAATATGCGATCTGCCGTGTCCGGATCAAAACTGTCTGTCGCCTGAAGCGCACTTTGCGCCTGCGTCAATGCCGCGCGAACCGGCCCGGCAAGGGCACGCGCCTTTGCTGTTGGCTGCATTTTCTGCCCGACACGAACAAAAAGATCATCCTGCAGCAACATCCGAAGCGTTGATAAATTGTGACTCATTGCAGACTGACCAATCCGCAATTTATCCGCAGATTTTGTGACGCTTAGCTCTTGCATCATTGCGTCAAACGCAATCATGAGGTTGAGGTCAAAGGACCTTAAATTGAAATGATCAATATTATCCATGATCCGCATCGATTTGATTACTGACTGATTGGAATATAGCCTTTCTCTATCGCGTTACAAGCCACCGGTTGAATACCGGCCATTTGATTGAGGGAGAATATTCTGATGCTGTCACGCAGAGACATGCTTAAAGGTTCGCTTGCTGCCGCTGCCATCGGGGCGACGGCCAGCACCGTTTTTATTCCATTGCGCGCCGCGGCCAAGGCGCCACTGGTGGGCACACAGGCCCCCGGATACTACCGGCTGATGGTGGGCGAGGTCGAAGTTACCGCACTTTCGGATGGCACGGGGCAGTTCCCGCTTGCCGATCTGTATGTGAATACCACGCCCGAACATGCCCGCACCGCCCTTGCCAATGCCTTTCAGGACACGCCGACATCAACATCGGTGAATGCCTATCTTCTGAATTTCGGCGATCGTCTTGTGCTGCTTGATGCCGGGACCAGCGACCTGCTGGGACCGGAACTTGGCAAATTGCCGGCCAATATCATCGCGTCGGGCTATCACCCCGATCAGATCGATGATGTGGTGATTACCCACATTCACACCGATCATAGCGGTGGATTGACCCTGAACGGTAAGAAAGTCTTCCCGAACGCCACAGTGCATGTACCGAAACTCGATGCGGAATACTGGCTGAGTAAGGAAAACCGCGACAAGGCACCGGAAAGTGCCAAGCAATATTTTGATCAGGCTGTCTTATCGACGAAGATTTATAGCGAAAGCGGCACACTTTCGACCTACGAGATTGATGCGTCGCCCGTTCCGGGTCTGATCAATTCAACGCATCGTCCGGGTCATACGCCGGGTCACAGTGCCCTTTGGTTTGAAAGCAAGGACGAAAAGTTTGTTTATTGGGGAGACATCACCCACGGCGATGTCATCCAGTTTGACGAACCCGGCGTGGCAATTGCGTTTGATGTCGATCCAGATCAGGCCATAACCACCCGCGAGGCTGCCTTTGCCGAAGCCGTATCAGAAAAATATCTGGTTGCCGGGTGCCATATCGCCTTCCCGGGTATTGGGCATATCATCGAAGACAGCACGATGTTTGACTGGGTGCCGATGAACTATCGCGCTGACCTCTGATCCACCGAAATCCCTGAACGTCAAACGACAAAGGGCGGCCTGCAACACTAGGCTGCCCTTTGATTTTTCGCAGTTCGTGGACCGACTATTCCGGCATCCCGGCACGGATCCACTGCCCAAGCTGCACCCGTTCCTCGTCCGTCATTTCGGTCATGTTGCCAAGCGGCATGGCGCGGCCAATAACGGACTGGGCCAGAACACGCTGCGCATTGGCTTTGACCTGCGCGATGTCATCAAACATTACGCCCATCGGCGCCTCGTCGAAGCCTTCATCGGTCGGGTTGGCCGAATGACATGCTGCGCAACGGGTATGAACGATTGCAAGTGCGTGATCAGCAGTAATGATTTCCTGATCGGCCAGCTTGGCAGCATCGGGATCATAGGATGCAAACATCGCCAGGATCGCCATGCCCACCGCAGCCGAAGGCAGCTGCCATGCAATAGCCCGCCCCACTCCCCCGGCATTACGCGTGTTAAAGAAATGGCGCACCAACCCGCCAATGATCAGGATCAGACCGACAATCAGCCATGACTGATCATGGGAAAACAGCATCGAATAATGG
>CBIHMD010000037.1:0-11948 GCA_966210655.1 uncultured Thalassospira sp. | reverse complement strand
AATCCATGCTACGCGACGGTGCCACACCTCTTGCCGGCGTGGCCGCACATGTCGGCTTCGCCGATCAGGCACATCTGACCCGGGTGTTCCGCCGCATCACAGGCACCACACCGGGCGTATGGCGACGCGAACAATCCGCCTGAAAATTAAACCAAAATCCGTTCAATACGAACAAATAGGGTTCAATATTTGGCTTTCCCAACCGTGCTATCGGACTGTCACACATGACAATTGATGCAGGGAATTGCCCGAATGACGCCCATCACGCACTTACGGTTTAGAAATACCCTTCTTGGCAGCGTCGCCATTCTTTGCGCAGGCTTGCCAGCACAGGCTGGCGCACAGGAAGCAACAAGCGAAGCAATCGAGGAAATCGTTGTTGATCCTCTCCTCATTGAGGCTGAGCGCCAGGAAACAGCCACCTCCCCGGTCAAGGGATATGTTGCCGGACAAAGTGCTACAGCAACAAAAACCGACAATCCAATTGCAGAAACCCCGCAGTCCATTTCAGTGGTCGTCACCAAAGAAATTGAGGCCCGTCAGGCACAATCCATAGCAGAAACCCTTAATTATTCAGCAGGTATTCAACCTGACAATTTTGGTTATGACAAACGCTTGGACTGGTACAATATTCGTGGCTTCGACCAGACCCAGTCCGGTCTTTACCGTGATGGGCTCCAGCAGCGGTCCTACAGCTTTGCATCATGGCAGCAAGAAACCTATGGTGTGGAACGCGTTGAACTAACGCGTGGACCGACCTCTGTGCTTTACGGTCAAAATGCACCGGGTGGTCTGATCAACACCATATCCAAGCGTCCACGTGCAGATATGCAAAATGAAGTCGAAATTCAGACCGGCAGCCACAATCGCAAACAAGGAGCATTCGACATTGGCGGCAGCCTTGTTGAAGATGACTCTGTTCTTTTCCGCCTGACAGGACTGGCGCGTGACGCCGATACACAGGTCAATTATGTAGAAGATGAACGCGTGTATTTAGCGCCATCCCTAACATGGGAAGGTGAAGATAGCTCACTCACTCTACTGTCCTACTACCAGAAAGACAACACCGGTAGTGCAAATAGCTGGCTTCCAGCCATCGGCACTTTCCGCGACGCCATCAATGGTACAATTCCAACTGACTTTTTCACTGGCGAACCAGATTACGATCATTATGACCGGACCCAATACGCTTTCGGTTATGAGTTCAGCCATGATTTCAACGACACGCTGACTTTCCGACAAAATGCTCGATACGGGCGTGTCGAGGTCGATTACAACGCTCTTACCGGGAATGGTTGGGATGACGAAGCAGCAGGCACGCTAAACAGGAGCGCCACGGAAACCGATCAGCAGGGTGATTCGTTTACCATCGACAACCAGCTTCAAACCAAATTCGAAACAGGCGGTATTCGCCATACCATGCTGGGCGGAATTGATTATCAGTACTATGTTTTTGATCGCTATCAGCGTTTTGGCACCGCCAATGCGATCAATGCGTACAACCCATCCTATGGCAATCTGTCAATCACCTATTTTGACCCGACCGACGATGAACTTACTGCACAACAAACAGGAATTTATCTGCAAGACCAGATTGAGTTTGATGAACACTGGGTTCTTACCCTTGGAGGAAGGCATGACTGGTCAGATGAATCGACGGAAAACCAGCTTGACGGTACAGAAAAGAGTAAAAACGACAGTGCCTTTACCAGCCGGGCGGGACTTGCCTACAAGACGGGATTCGGTTTAACGCCCTATATCAGCTATTCGGAATCTTTCAATCCGGTTTCCGGTACGGATCGTCTCGGCAATTATTTTGAGGCCGAAGAAGGCATGCAGTATGAAGTGGGTGCGAAGTACGAACCGCAGAACTTTAATGGCTTATTCACGGTTGCACTGTTTGACCTGACCCGCGAAAACGTGCTGACCAGAGATCCCAGTGGCACACAATGGGATCAAATCCAGCAAGGCGAACAACAGTCCCGCGGTGTTGAAGTTGAAGGGCTATTCGAACCACTTGAAGGCTTGACGACCAAATTCGCCTATACCTATCAGGATGTCGAAATTACGAAAACCAACACTTCAACTGAGCAAGGGGACACACCATCAGGCGTACCGGAACACATTGCGTCAGCATGGGCCGACTATACCTTTAATTCAGGACCACTTTCGGGATTTGGCGTCAATGGCGGGGTTCGTTATCTGGGCTCATCATTTGCCACCGATAGTAACGACATAAAAGTACCTGCGACCACACTGTTTGATGCCGGCATTCATTATGATCTTGAAGCATATCGGTTTGCCCTAAACGCAACCAATCTCACTGATGAACGTTATGTCAGCTCCTGTGACAATAGCACGAATCTGTGTTTTTACGGTCAGGGGCGCACGGTTCTCGCATCGGTCAAGTATCGCTGGTAATTTTACCGACATTTCAACCGAAACATCAAAGCACTGCCCTTATCCGGCGGTGCTTTTTAGTGTGCTGTCCTGAAAGCCGTAATCTATTTCGGGACGGCACAATTACCAGAAACAACAAATCAGAAGTCGTATTCCAGTTCGGTATCCCAGTACAAAAAATCCCGCCAACTTTCGTGAAGATAGTTTGGCGGGAAGCGGCGTCCGATGGCCTGGAGTTCGTGCATGCTCGGCTGTTCGGGGGTCCTGCGCAGCCGGAGTCCAGCTTCCCGGATTGATCGGCTACCTTTAAAAAGGTTGCAGTCCGAACAGGCCGCCACAATGTTGGACCAGTTCGTGCGACCGCCCCGCGACCTTGGAATGACGTGATCGAATGTCAGATCACTGGTCGGCAGGCGATCCCCGCAATACTGGCAGGAAAACTGGTCACGCAGGAACACGTTGAACCGGGTAAAGGCCGGGCTGCTTTTGAGCGAAACATATTCCTTGAGCGATATGACGCTGGGTAATTTCATTTTGAAAGACGGGGAGTGTACTTCGCGGTCATATTCGGAAAGAACATCAACGCGTTCCAGAAACACTGCCTTAAGCGTGTCCTGCCATGACCATAAGGACAGCGGAAAATAGCTTAACGGCCGGAAATCGGCGTTAAGAACAAGTGCCGGACACGCATTGGGCGATAAATGCATACCATCCGCTCCACCGTGTTTACCGAGTCGCACCCACTATGTAGCAGGTCCACGAATCGCGAGTGATGAACATATCATGACGTTTCATCAAGCCATGCGACGCGGTCGCGTAAATCACTGATAGAGCAAAGTATAGACCAAATTTCGCAAAGCGCAAATCCCGCTTGCAGCCGAGTCGCAAACATTCGCACAAAACCGTTATCCGCAAATGCGACTCGCAATCCGTTGCCTGCATGCAAAACAAACAAAAAGGCCGCGCATCGGTGATGCACGACCCTTTTATGGCCCCGGAACAGGGCGATCTGAATTCTTTGAAAAACGAAAGGCCCGCAATCGCGAGCCTTCGTAATTCTTAAAGCAGAAAGCGTGCCTTAAGCAGCTTTTGCTTCAACAGCCTTGGCGATCTGGCGTTTGACTTTCACCAGCTCTGCCGACAGCTTGGAAGCTGCAGTGCCGAGCACATATGCATCCAGACCACCACGTTTTTCAATGGTGCGGATCGCATTGGTGGTCAGACGCAGACGCACCGAACGACCCAGCGCTTCACTCAGCAGCGAAGCCGGCTGAAGGTTCGGAAGGAAACGACGTTTGGTGCGGTTGTGGGCGTGGCTCACATTCATGCCGACCAAAACGCCTTTGCCGGATACCGGGCAGCGACGTGCCATGACCTGATCTCCTGGTCTATAATTCGCAAAAGGACGCTTGGCCTGACATGCAGGCCCGCGCTTGGAGCCGGGTTATTACCGCCTCTGGCAGATGCCGTCAAGCCTTCATCCACGCTTTTACGCGACAAAAACGCCTGTTTTGCGCATTCCGTTCATATTGCGTCGCGCAAGAACGGCTTTTCCCATCTCAGCCACACGGAATCAAGCGATTTTCTCCGACACGCCGCCATACCTCCGGTTCGGTTTGGCACCCCGTATACCTACGGGTTACCCGATTCTGACAGGTCGCGACCAAACATACACAATATAAGGTGAAGGCTTCCCTCTATCGCCCCCCGAATACTTCATCAACAGGCCTGTCGATTTTCTTCACAAAAAATGCCGGGCCATGTCACTTCTGCAAAATCCGTCTCGTCTTGTTTATGAGCGTCGACGGAATGTCATTCCGATGTCCGAGCGCTCAAGACCAGCTTGAAGGGTTCAGACATGAAAATCGTCATTATCGGTGGCACGGGCCTTATCGGCACCAAAACCGTTGCACTTCTTGCCGCGCGGGGCCATGACGTGATCGCGGCCTCCCCCAATACAGGTATCAATACAATCACCGGCGACGGGCTTGCGAAGGCGCTTGAGGGGGCTGAGGTCGTTATTGATCTTGCCAACTCTCCCTCGTTTGAAGACGCGGCAGTCATGGAATTTTTCCAGACATCAGGGCGGAACCTTTTGTCCGCCGCAAAAGCTGCCAGTGTCCGCCATCACATCGCCCTTTCGGTTGTCGGTACAGATCAGTTGCAGGGCAGCGGATATTTCCGCGCCAAGAAGGCTCAGGAAGACCTAATCAAGGCATCGGGCATTCCCTTTACCATCGTCCATTCAACACAGTTCTTTGAATTTGTCAGTGGCATTGCCAATGCCGGCACCGTCGGGAACGATGTGCGCCTTTCAACAGCCTTCATCCAGCCAATTTCATCGGACGATGTTGCCGATGCAATGGTGGCCTTTGCCCTTAGTAAACCGATGAACGGCATTGCCGAAATCGCCGGGCCAGATCGTTTCCGCATGCACGAACTGGTCGCGAAATATCTGCGTGTCATGCAGGACCCTCGCACCGTCATTGCCGATCCCAAAGCTCTCTATTTCGGTGTTGAACTTTCCGAAAAGGCACTTGTCCCGGATATCGATCCACGGATTGGCACGAACCGGTTTGAAGACTGGGTCGGGCATTCAATTGCAGCCCAGTGAATGCTCCATACATCCACGATCTACGACCACCTTTGCTTATTTACTCATCCCCGACAGGAGGCAAAAATGATCAGGAAATTTCTCTTCGCATCCGCCCTGCTTGCGACCATCACTTTGGCACAAGCCGCCGCGGCCCATTCGGACGACAAAGACGCCGAAGTCACCGTTGTCTATGAGCACGAACTCCCCAATGTGCCCGGCAAAAGCATGAAGGCTGTATTGGTCGAATATGGCCCTGGCGGCTTTTCCTCGGCACATACCCATCCGGAATCGGCATTCATTTATGCAACTATCCTTGAAGGTGCGATCAACAGTCAGGTGAATGATGGCCCGGTCATTACCTATCGCGCCGATGAGAGCTTTTCCGAATATCCCGGCGACCGCCACGGAGTCAGCGCAAATGCCAGTGACACCGAACCGGCAAAACTGCTTGCCGTGTTTGTTGTCGATACCAACGAAACCGTCCTGACCACTCCGATTGAAAATTAACCCGTCGGCGGGACATCCCCGCGGACATGGATCGCCGTACCAGTTTCCCCCGGCCCGGGTGCGGCGATCCTTATCCGACATGTTGGCTGCACCGAAAACCTGCCAACCGGTCCCCTAGCAAAACAAGGAAACCAAACCATGACACTGCGTGTTGAGAACCATTTCAAACTTGCATCAAAATGCATAAAGCCGATGATGGCATTGGAAGGTGCCGTTCAGGAAAGCAGCCTTGAGCATCGCCTGCTTGAACTCGTTAAAATCCGTGCATCGCAGATCAATGGCTGTGCTTTTTGCATTCACATGCACACCACGGATGCCCGCGCCGCCGGAGAAACCGAAATGCGTATTTATATGCTTGACGGCTGGCGGGAATCATCGCTTTACAACAAGCGGGAACGTGCCGCCCTCGCATGGACCGAAACCCTGACCCTGATCGCAGACAAAGGCGCCTCCAACGAAGAATATGCCATCCTTGCCAGCGTGTTCACCCCTGAAGAACAGGTTTATCTGACCATGGCTATCGGTGCGATCAATACCTGGAACCGGTTCCAGATCGGCTTTGCCGCATCTCATCCGGTCAATGCGTCCGATGTACCCGCCTGACGAAGCAACTGCGGTGTTCGAAGAACACCGCATTCAACTCAAACGGCTGGCGTATCGAATGCTCGGTTCTCTGGCCGAGGCCGATGACGTCGTGCAGGACGCCTAGATTCGCTGGCAACGCACCGATCAAAGTGTTGTCCGCAATCCCGGTGTTTTTCTGAAGCGCATCGTTACCCATCTATGCCTTGATGTCATGAAATCTGCCCGCGCCCAACGTGAAATTTATGTCGGAAGTTGGCTTCCCGAACCTTTGGTCGAAGTCGAGGAAGAACCGAAAACCGATGAACTGACCCTTGGGTTAATGCTGGTACTTGAACGGCTGTCACCGCTAGAGCGAGCGACATTTCTGCTGCATGACGTTTTTGCCGTATCCCTTAATGATGTTGCCGAAACGCTAGATCGTGATCCCGCGGCCATCCGGCAGCTTGCGGTGCGTGCACGCAAACATGTCCAAGCGGCCAAACCGCGATACAGTGTTGAGCGCGACGAGGGCGAAAAGATCACACTGGCCTTTTTCAAAGCCGCCACGCATGGCGATATCAGCACTTTAAGCACCATGCTGGCGGATAATGTTGTGATGCGTTCTGACGGGGGCGGCAAAATCCATGCGTGGCTTAACCCCATCCGTGGTGCCGACCGGATCATGCGGCTGTTTGCCGGACTGTTCCGCAAACGCCATGGCGAGACTGAAAAGCTGCTGTCTTTTCTTTGGATCGACGGATTTCCCGGCTTTGCCAGTCTGGAACGCGGCAATGTCTTGCAAACCACCGCCCTTGAAATCCGGAACGGCAAAATCACCCGCATCTTTATCACCCGCAATCCGGACAAGCTTCGCCACGTTGCCAGATTAGTGGATATGCCCGATCCGCAGGCTTCCTGATTTTCACGTAGTGATCACTACATAAATAACGGCATGACACGGCCGAAGCACAGATTGATCCTTGTCAAAACATCCCCGCGCATTCCGTGTTATCGTGTTGTCATAATTATTCCGCACACGCTTGGGGAGCATTGCGCAAGATGAAAACCGATTCCAAGGTATCCCTGCCCCTTTTGGGCATTTTGCTGGTCGCTGTAATTGGTCTGGTTCTGTATCTGGCCGGGTATGTGCTTGCGCATTTCGGCATTCCTGTCGCATCGATCTGGATTTATGTCGCCTTGGCGCTGGTTCCGGTCTGCTTCCTTGTGCTTCTCGATTTCAGCCGTTAGTTCCCGTCACAGCAGGAGAATTACCTGCATATACGAAATCATTTATATAACTGCATTGAAATTTAAACGCGTATAACAATATCCACCTCATTACCTGACGGGGAATATTGTGCGATGCAGTGCTGTTTAAAAGTGCACCTGACAAAGTATGCACTGGCTTTCACACTAATTATGCTTGTCTCCGGGCATGTTTCGGCACAATCAATCACGTTCCTGACGGAACATGTGCCTTCTCGTAGCTATATCGAAGAAAAAGACCACACCGTTACCGGCTGGGCCAGCGAGGCCGTCCGGGAAATTTCAAAACTTTCGGATATCTCTTCATCAACAATTCTTGCTCCTTGGGCGCGATCTTATCGACTTGTCCTTGATAATCCCGATGCCTGCATTTTTCTGATTACCCGTACCCCGGATCGCGAAAACCTGTTTCAGTGGGTCGGGCCAATGATGATGACAGACTGGACCTTTTTTGCCGTGGCCTCATCAGGCATTACGGCCCACAGTCTGGCCGATATTCGCCACCTGACCATCGGGGTTTACCGCAATGACGTCCGCCATGAATATCTTCAGTCACTCGGCGGATACAATCTTGTCGTCATGCCCGAAAGGGATCTTGGGCCCGATCTTTTGCGGGCAGGGCGGATCGATTTATGGTTCGACAGCTATGACGGTGTCGACCATTTCAATCCACCAGACCGCCGCCATCAGATCACACCGGTTCTGACTCTTGATCGCCCGTCACTCTGGGTTGGCTGCAATCGCCGGATGGACAAAACACTGGTCCTTCGCATGAACAAAGCCGTCGAAAAAATACGCAACAACGGCTATCTCGCACAACTCCGCGAAGAGTTCGAAGGACGCAGTGCGGCGACGCAATAACACCCGGCGATACATATCCGATAATGATAACCGGCTGCCACCCGAAAGCCGCAGCCAGTTTAATTTATGGGAAATCAGAAAATCTCAAAAACCTGACCGGTCTGAAGACCTTCAACCGATTTGGCATAACCAAGGGCTGCACGTGACGCTGGAACGGGATCATGCCCGCGGAAATACGGTGCATATCCCTCCATTGCCTCAAGGATGACACCGGGGCTGACTGCATTGATTCGCAGGTCCGGCTTCATTTCAATCGCTGCGGCACGCACGAATGACTCAATTGCACCATTCACCATCGAGGCCGAGCTACCATAACGGATCGGGTCTTTGGACAGGATACCGGTAGTCAGCGTGAATGATGCGTTATCTGCCACATGGTCACGCCCGACCAGCACCAGATTGACCTGCCCCATCAGCTTGTCATTGATACCGATGCGGTATTTGTCATCGTCCATTTCGGAAAAGTCACCGAAATGAACCTTACCCGTCGCTGAAACAACCGCGCCGACCTTGCCAACCTTGGTAAACATTGCCTTGATTGATGCGATATCAGTCAGGTCAACATTGATATCCCCGCTTGAGCGGGACGCACGAATGATTTCATGACGTTGGGATAATTCGGCATCAATCCCACGTCCGATGATTCCTGATGCGCCGACCAACAGAACTTTCATTTAATCCTCCATCTTCGGAATATGTCGCAATGGAGAGATCATCTTATAGGACAATTCTGATGTTAATCTGGTGATTTTCAAACATTTTGTTTAGTATTTTAAACAATGAAAGATTATCTGAGTGAAATGCGCAGCTTTGCGGCCGTGATAGAAAATGGTGGCTTTACGCAGGCCGCCAAGGTGCTTGGCGTGTCCAAGGGTTTGATCAGCCAGCATGTCAAACGACTGGAGGCCGAATTGGGCGCGCAATTGCTGTTCCGGTCCACCCGCAAGGTCGAACCGACCGAGATCGGCACCACCTTTTTGGGTTATTGCCAGAACATCACCCAAAGTGCCACCGCCGCATTCGAGGCAGTCGAGGCCCTGCGCGGCGAGCCGGTCGGCACCGTGCGCATTACGGTTCCCGTTTCCTTTGGGGAAATGTTTCTTGATGACATCATCGTCGCGTTTCAAGAAACCCATCCACGTATCCAGATCGAGATGGAGTTGGAAAACACATTCCGCGATCTGCAATCCGCCCATATCGATATCGCGATCCGTGCGGGACTGACGGACGATCCGGAACAGGTTGCCATTCCGCTGGGTCAACTTTCCGAACTGGTATGCGCAAGCCCGGTCTACTGGGCAAAGCACCGAAAACCTGAAACGCCCGCTGATCTGGCAAACCACAATTGCCTGCTGAACTTTCAGTATTACAAGGATGGCAACTGGGTTTTCTTTTCCGATGACGGCGCACAATCCGTTCCGGCAATCGGCAATTTGCGTCTGAACCATTATCCGCTGCTGCGCAATGCTGCAATCCGCGGACTGGGTGTTGCCCGACTGCCGCGTTATGTCGCCCTTCCGGCGATCTTCGAAGGATTGCTTGAAACGGCACTTGATGGCTATTCATCACCGTTACGACCGATCTATCTGGTCTATCCCTATCAGGATAATCTGCCCGTCAAAAATCGGCTGATGATCGATTTTATTCGCAGTTGGTTCGTCGAACGCCCGGACCTTCTGGAAACCAGAACAGCATCGCTCAGGCAAATCCGGTCAGCGCGATGACTTCATCCGCGGTCATGCCTTCGTCGCGCATGGATCGTAGTGTTTTTGATTTGTCACGCTTGGCAAACCGTTTGCCATCCGGCCCGGTCAGCAGGCCGTGATGATGATATTCCGGCACATCATAACCCAGCAATTCCTGCAACAGACGATGCATGTGACTTGCGAAAAACAGGTCTTCGCCACGGGTGACAAGGTTGACGCCCTGCAAATGATCGTCGTGCGTGACCGACAGATGGTAGCTGGTCGGAGTGTCCTTGCGCGCAAGCACAACATCGCCAAATATTTCCGGCGTTGCATCCTGTTTGCCTGCCTTGCGGTCGTACCATGATAACGGGCTGCCAGCCTGTTTGGTCGCCCGCCCCATATCCAGACGCAGGGCATAACTTTCGCCTGCGGCAATACGATCTGCCCGCTCGGATGCACCGCATAGACGACAGGTCCCCGGATAATGCGCACCGTCCGGGCCATGCGGGGCATTTCCGATCCGCTCGATTTCTTCCTGAATGTCTTTTCGCGTGCAAAAACAGGGATACAGGAGACCGGCATCGATCAAACGATCCAGTACCTTCTGATAGTCACTGAAATGCTGCGACTGTATACGAACAGGTTCTTCCCACCGTAGCCCCAGCCAGCCGAGGTCTTCGTAGATCGCATCAACATATCCCGGGCGACAGCGGGTTTGATCAATATCTTCGATCCGCAAAAGGAAACGCCCATCTGGCCCAGCCTGTTTTGCAGAAAACAGGGCCGAGGCCGCATGGCCGAGATGCAGAAACCCGGTCGGACTGGGGGCAAAGCGGGTAATGGCTATCATTACGGCCCTATCCTCATGACCTACCAGCGGTCGCGATCACCGGTCGCCTTGTCCTTGGCGGTATCCGCAAGCACATGGCGCATTGGGCGTTTGGGCTGACGGGCACCCTGTTCATCGAACAGATCGGACAATTCACGTAACATCGTCCCGCCAAGCTCTTCGGGGTCGTTGATCGTTACCGCGCGCTGGTAATAGCGCGTGACGTCATGCCCGATCCCGATCGCAAGCAGTTCAACCGGCGAACGGGTCTGAATCCAGTCGATGACTTCGCGCAGGTGGCGTTCCAGATAATTTCCGGAATTTACCGAAAGGGTAGAATCATCGACCGGTGCCCCGTCGGAAATCACCATCAAAATCCGGCGCTGTTCCGAACGGCCCAGAAGACGTTCATGCGCCCAAAGCAGCGCTTCGCCGTCGATATTTTCTTTAAGCAATCCTTCGCGCAGCATCAGGCCAAGGTTCTTGCGCGCGCGCCGCCACGGCGTATCCGCCGCCTTGTAGATAATGTGACGCAGATCGTTCAGACGACCGGGTTTTGGCGGCTTGCCACTTTCCACCCATCTTTCACGCGACTGACCACCTTTCCACTGCCGGGTGGTAAAGCCAAGGATTTCGACCTTCACCCCGCAACGTTCAAGGGTGCGCGCCAGAATATCGGCCGAAAGGGCGGCAATCGTGATCGGACGCCCGCGCATGGAACCGGAATTATCGATCAAAAGGGTCACAACCGTATCGCGGAAATCCGTATCCTGTTCCTGTTTGAAGGACAGCGAGGTCGAGGGTGTCGCGACAATACGCGCAAGCTTCGCCGCATCAAGAATGCCTTCTTCAAGGTCGAAATCCCAGCCACGGTTCTGCTGCGCCATCAGGCGTCGTTGCAAGCGGTTGGCGAGGCGCGAAACAACGTTCTGCAAATTCGCCAGCTGTTTGTCGAGCATGGCACGCAGACGCGACAGTTCAAGACCTTCGCAAAGCTCGTCTGCCGTAACGATTTCATCGAATTCACGGGTAAATGGCTCATACCCGCGTTCAATCGGTTCGTTCCGGCCATCAAATTCTGGCTGTTCGCCCGGTCCGGCAGGCTGTTCTTCCTGCGACATGGCTTCAAGCTGCTGATCGTCGATATCGCCTTCGCCTGCTTCGGCTTCTTCCGTACCGGCATCCTGTTGCTGGTCGTCACCATCCGGTTCGGACTCGTCAGCCTGCCCCTGCAGAC
>CBIHMD010000036.1:0-11953 GCA_966210655.1 uncultured Thalassospira sp. | reverse complement strand
GCTGCAGGCAACGCTTGAAACCTTTTCGATGGTTATTTCGGCCCTTGTACTTGGCACGACATTCGGCTTGCCGATCGGGGTGATCCTGGCGACATCCGGGCGCGGCGAACTGTTCGAAGCCCCGCTGTTCCAGAAAATCATCGGTCCGATTGTCAATGCGACCCGGTCCGTGCCCTTCATCATTCTGGCCGTGGCGATCATCCCGTTTACCCGTCTGGTGGCGGGGACGTCCATTGGTACGGCGGCCGCGATTGTGCCGCTGACGGTGGCGGCCATTCCGTTCATCGCACGCATCATCGAAGGTGCGATCCGCGAAGTTGATGGCGGCCTTGTCGAAGCCGCCCAAGCGATGGGTGCGCGTCCGTTTCAGGTGGTGACCAAGGTGCTTCTGCCCGAAGCCCTTCCCGGCATCATTCATGGCCTGACCCTGACGGCTGTCACCTTGATCGGTTATTCGGCGATGGTCGGTGCGGTCGGGGCCGGCGGGCTTGGTGATCTTGGCATTCGTTATGGGTATCAGCGTTTTCGCCCCGATGTGATGGCGGCGGTTGTCATCACCCTGATCGTGGTGGTGCAGATCGTGCAAAGCCTGGGCGACTGGCTGGCGCGCAAGGCGGACAAGCGCAACATCTGATCGTTGTTTTCGTTTCTTCATCTTCTTTGAATTCCCGCAAAACACCACAGTAAACAAGGAGTTTTACCATGCGGTTTCTGCTTAAACTGACGGCTGCTGCCGTTCTGGCCACCGCCCTGACCGGGCAGGCATTGGCGAACGAGAAAATCAAGATCGGCGTCACCCCCGGTGCGCACGAAGAAGTCATGGAACAGGTCGTCAAGGTCGCGGCCGAAAAGGGCCTTGATATCGAAATCATCAGCTTCTCGGATTATGTCATTCCGAACCAGGCGCTTGATGATGGCGACCTGCAGGCCAACAGCTTCCAGCACAAGCCTTACCTTGATAACCAGATCAAGGATCGCGGTTATGACCTTTCGGTGGTTGGCTATAACATCCTGACCCCGATGGGCATCTATTCCGACAAGATCAAGGATCTGAGCGAGCTTAAAGACGGTGCCGAAGTCGGCATTCCGAACGACCCGACCAATGGTGGTCGTGCGCTTCTGGTGCTGCAGTCCGAAGGCCTGATCAAGGTCGATCCGGCTGCCGGTCTTTCGGTCAGCCCGCTTGATGTCATCGAAAACCCGAAAAACATTAAATTCGTCGAACTTGATGCCGCACAGCTTCCGCGTTCGCTTGCCGATCTGGATGCCTCGGCGATCAACACAAACTACGCGCTTGAAGCTGGTCTGAACCCGATCAAGGATTCAATCGTCATCGAAGGCAATGACAGCCCGTATGCCAACGTGATCGTCACCCGCACCCAGGACAAAGACGCGCCGTGGGTCAAAACGCTGGTTGAATCCTATCACGATGATTCAATCCGTGAATTCATCGAAACCAAATATGAAGGCTCGGTTTTGCCGGTTTTCAAAATTTCTGAATAATCCCTGCGATTATTCAAAATAAGCAAAGCCCGCGCTCGGATCAGAGCGCGGGCTTTTTTATATGTATGGTCGTTAACAAAGGTCGCAGATTGCGATGATCTAGTTCGAGATGGTTTCAAGCCGGGCGAGGATGTCCTCGCGGCCTTTCTGAACGAGCTGGAGCATTTCCTTGCGACTACGTACCGGGTCGCCAGCGGCAATCGCATCGGCAATCGCGCGGTGATATGGCAGGGTGATCCGCATGTTTTCCGGCAGGAGGACTTCGGGCGACAGCATGGCGTCGAAGAAATTGTCGAGCATGGGCAGCATATGCAGAATGAACTGGTTTCCTGTGCCTTCAAGAAGATGCCTGTGGAAGGCGAGATCGGCGGCAAACCAGTCACCCTTGCCTTCAAGAGCCGCTTCCATTGCATCACAGCAGTCATACAGTACTTTACAGTTGAAATCCGGGTTCGAGGCGCAGATTTCGACCGCAATGGTTTCGATGGCGGCACGAAAACGTGCCATGTCTTCGACAAAGAGCGGATCGCGGCTGTATCGAAAGCGCCAAGCGAGGATCTCGGGATCAAACAGGCTCCAGTCCGAGAGCGGACGCACGATGGTGCCTGTCTTGCGGCGAACCTGAAGCATGCCCTTGGCGACAAGTGTGCGAACGGCTTCGCGCACGACAGTACGTGATATGCCGAGTTCATCGCCAATTTCGGCTTCGTTGGGCAGGATCGTACCAACGGAGTAACGACCGCTGGTCAACCATTTCGCAATGGCTTCGACCGCTTCCTGATGAAGCGAGCGGATAGGGGTTCTGATTTGCTGTTCTGTCACGTGCATTCAGATACTTCTTTTGCTTGCAGTTACGCTTTTTGGATCAGGCATCGGTAGAGATTGGTTCAAATCCATAAACCTTTTGCGGGTTTTCGCAAAGGATGCGGTGTTGCAGGGACGTGTCCGGCGCCCAGTCTTGCAGCAATTCCAGCATCTTGCGATCATTCGGGCGTGGTGCCGTCTTGATATGCGGCCAGTTCGACGCCCAGAGCATCCGTTCAGGAGCATGTGCGACAAGCGCACAGGCAAGTGCCGAAACATCATTATATCCCGGGTGCCCGACACGCGATACTTCGTAAGGCGCAGAGAGTTTGACCCAGACACGTCCGGTATCGATCAATCGCAACAGGCATTGAAATGCAGGATGATCCGGTACTACGGGTTCCAGGAACTTGCCGATATGATCGATAACAACCTGTCCAGGCCATGCAAGTATCTGGGCTTCGCGGTCCGGCAGGTCGTGGCCGTCAAGCTGTAACTGGACGTGCCAGCCACAGGTATCAACCCGTGCCGCAATCCGGTCGAGCTGATCCCACGGGATGATCCCGCCTGCCAGCATCTGAAAGCGTGCGCCACAAAAACCGGCATCGGTCAAATCGCGCAGCATGGTATCGGTGACCTGATCGTCAACAACGGCGACCCCGCGTGTATCGCGGCGGCCTAGTTCGTGGATGCCATCGGCGGTGACGCTGTTGTCGGTGCCATAGGCGGTCGGCTGGACAATGACTGCACGGGTTAATCCAAGTTCGTCGCGCATTGCGCGGTAGCGTGCGACATCGTCTTCTTCCGGGGCGGCAATGGCGTTTGGGACCGTTGATGCTCCTTTGCGGTAGACATGGACATGGGTGTCGCAGGCCCCGCGAGGAACGGCAAACAAGGGGGCAACAGTATCGCGGGTCATGTGGTGCTCCTGCTGATTGGGGTTGAGGTGGCGAAACGGGTGTGGAGGCGGGTTGCGCTGGAGGCGTTAATAGCTTCGTCCGGGATTTGATGATTGGCGAGTTGTAGGACTTGCGAGACGACATGCATTGCCTGTCCTTCGCTTGCCTGTGGGGTTTGCCCACCGATATGGGGTGTGGCAATGACATCATCACGACCGGCAAGCCCGGACGCAGGGCGTTGATCCGGGGCACTGCCGACATCCATGGCAGCACAGACGATCTGTCCGGTATCAAGCGCCTGCTCCAGTGCAGCCTCGTCAACCAGTTCACCGCGTGCGAGATTGATGAACATCGCATCAGACTTCATTCGGGAAAACATCCGGGCTCCGAACATCCCGGCAGTTTGCGGGGTGGATGGTGCGAGACAGACAACAAAATCAGACGTCGCAACAAGGGTGTCGAACGGTACATTTCTGATCCCGTCCGGCAAGGTGCCGGGTACTGGATCGGTGATGATCACCGTCATTCCAAGCGCCTGACCCAAAGCGGCCAATTGCCGCCCGATAACGCCAAAGCCACAAATGCCAAGCGTTTTGCCCGATATCTGCTGCCCCATGCCAAGTTCGGGATTTTGTCCGGCACGATAGGCCGAAACCGAACGGCTGATGCCGCGCGCACCATCGATCATATAGCCGATGGCAAGTTCCGAAACGGAAGTGGCAAAGGTCGGGATGGAGCGGGTGACCAGAACACCGCTGGCGGACGCGGCATCGACATCAATCGTGCTGATATCAACGGCACAGCGCAACACGGCAAGGATATCGGTTGCGGCATCGAAAAAGTGGCGGTCAACGGCGGTTTGACGGTCTGCGATTACCAGATCACATCCCGCCGTGGCCCGCGCCAAATCAGCACCGGCAAGGACCTTGCCCGTCGAATTAACGACGAGGTCGCAATGCCGTGCCAGTTCGGCGCGGGCCCGGGGAGGAAACAGCAGGGGCAGCGTATCCGGGGTATGCGTAAGGAAAATTCGAAACATCATGATCTTTCAGAATGGGGCTGTACGGTCACCTGCCGAATACATAGGACGGTATCGCGACGGTCAGTGGTTCAAAGAACACGACCAGTAGCAGAGCGACGATTTCGGCTGCGATGAAGCTCCATGAATAGCGCATGGTTTCGCCGTAGGGGCATTTGGCAATGCTGGACGCGACGAACAACAGCACGGCAACCGGTGGTGTGGTCGAACCGATCTGGGTTGCCATAACCAGTGCCAGACCCAGTTGCAGGTCATTGATGCCAACCGCATTACCGATATGTACCGCTATCGGCACGGTGATGATCAGGACAGCCATGCTGTCGACAAACATGGTCAGGATAAGCATCACGCCAACAAGCAACAGGAAAACCGAAGTCGGGTCCTGCGTCGTTTCCATGATGGCTGACAGGATCATCTGATTGAAATTAAGATAAGACAGCAACCAGCCAAAGCCGCTCGCGATGCCGATGATGCCAAGGACCATGGACGTGGTAACGGCGGCCTGAATGAATATTTGCGGCAGGTCGCGCAGCTTGATCGTGCGATAGATGAAAAAGCTGACGAGAAAGGCAAAGATGCAGGCGACCACACCGGATTCCGTGGCGGTAAAGACGCCGCCCAGAATACCAGTGATGATGATCAGCGGGGCAACCAGAGCCGCCCATACATCGACAAGCGAGCGCAGGCAGCGTTTTACAGAAAATTTCTGGCCGGATTTCTGCAATTCGGGGTGGCGCGAGGGAGAAAGCGAATGCAGATAAACCACCGACATCAGGGCCAGCCCGATCAGGATGCCGGGAATGATCCCGGCAAGGAACAGGCCGCCGACCGAAACGCTGGCAAGGGCGCCATAGACGATCATGGTCATGCTGGGCGGGATGATCGCACCGATGGTGCTGCTGGTGGCGGTGATCGCGGCGGCATAGCCCGCCGGATAGCCTTTTTCCTTCATGGCCGGGATCAGGACCGACCCAACCGCTGAAGTGTCTGCGGTTGATGAACCGGATACCCCGGCAAAGATCATCGAGGAAACGATATTGGCCTGTGCCAGACCGCCGCGCATATGGCCGACGACGGTTTCGGCAAAATCGACCAGTTTGCGGCTGATTCCGCCACGTGACATCAGTTCACCGGCAAGGATGAAGTAGGGCATGGCGAGCAGGCTGAAGCTGTCGAGGCTTGAGAACATCTTTTGTGGATAAAGCGGTAATGCCAGTTCCGGCACAATCAAAATTCCAGCAAGCCCGACAAGGCCAAGCGACAGAATGACCGGAATCCCCAAAAAGATCATCACGAGAAGAGCGACGAAAAGACCGATAAGCATTGGTTAATTCCGAATTTGAGTGTCAAGCCGGGGCGCGGGTTTGAAGAAGGCAAACAGCCGACGCAGGGCGACGATGATCATATAGGCCGAACCAACAGGAATGGCGGCATAAACCAGATGCATCGGAAGACGCATGCCGGGGCTTTTCTGGAATTGCAGGAATTGGGAAAGTTCCAGTGTTCCGGTGATCAGGGCAATTGCCAGCGCGATCCACAGCAGGTCGACAAACGCGAAAAACATCGCACGACCCCGTTCGGACAGCAGGTCTGTCAGGGTTTCCATCCCGATATGGGCGCAATGGCGATAGGCAACGGGAACGCCCAGAAATACGATCCAGATCTGGCCGTATCGCTGGAGTTCCTCGCTCCAGCTTAGGGACAGGTTCAGAAAGAACCGGTTGCAAACCTGCATCGTCCCGACAATCACAATGCCAAGGAAGATGACAAAAATTACCATTTCAATTGTACGGTCAAAAACCGCCCAAAACCGTGTCATGTTGCTGGAGCCTTTTCCGATCGGTCGTTTCATCAATGAGCGCGCAAAAAAACGGGCCAGTCCCCGCGAGCGAGGACCGGCCCGGAGATGTTATTTCGCGTCACGGATCAGTTGCAGCAGATCGGTCGCATCAAGATCGGCAGCCAGTTCATCCTGAAGCGGAACTGCGTCTTTCTGGAACTGGGCTGTATCGACATTGGTGATCGTCATGCCGACATCCTCAAGCTGTTGCAGCGCCTGGCGTTCGCGAACGGGTGCGAGGGCGCGGTTGACTTCGATTGCAAAGTCGGCGGCGTCTGTCAGAACTTTCTGGTCTGCTTCCGACAGATTGTTCCAGAGCGCCAGCGAATAGGTCAGAACCGTTGGTCCGAACAGGTGACGGGTCAGGGCGACGTGGTCACTGACTTCATAGAGTTTGCTGGAATAAACCATTGAGGCGGCATGCTCAAAGCCGTCAAGTACGCCGGTTTGGAGGGCGGTATATATTTCACCAAAAGCCATCGGGGTGGCGTTTGCGCCCATGGCATTGAGGGCGGCGACATAAACCCGCGACTGGATCGTGCGGACTTTAAGACCTTTGAGGTCTTCGGGTTTTTCAATTGCCGTGCCGTTCGTGACGACGTTGCGATACCCCCAACTGTACCCCCAGCCAAGGACCTTGAAGCCGGACTCTTCAAAGCGTTCTTCTAGTTTGGTACCAAGTTCCCCATCCAGGGCGCGGCCGACATGATCGAAGTCCTGCCACAGGAAGGGGAGGTCAAGTACGCCGCCAACTGGAACGATGCTGTTGTAAACGGCGGTGCCGCCGACATGCATTGTCGCACCCGAACCGAGCTGCATGGCTTGTAAAACGTCCTGATCACCGCCAAGGGCGCTAGAGCCGTAAACTTCGAATTTCAGGTTGTCCGAATGGCTGTTGACATAGTTCTGCATGATCCAGGCGGTCATGCCATTGTCGTTTTCAAGATCGGCCACCGATGACATCGCCATCTTGATGGTGGTCTGGGCAAAAGCCGTTCCAGTCAGTGCGAAGCCGGCGCAGGTCATCAGGCACGCACCAGCGAAACGCCGGGCATTTTTCGAGATCGTCATGGAATTCCTCCCTTCCCCGATCTGTTGCGGGGTGGTCTTGCTTGATTGATTCGTTCGAGAAAGCAGTAGCAAAGTCTTCTGACGGCAAGGTTGAGATACCCGGCGGTGACGACTCGTCTTCTGTTTCTGTTAAAATAGTTAATACATATTATGTATGATGTAAAGATAGTTGTAAATTTTTAGAACAACTTGATCGGAGCCGGGCGTGTGAAACGGCTATTCTCCCGATGGGGAAATCGGCAATGTCATTGATAGTTATTTGTTTTAACGATGTTTCCCGACCAGATTTCTGGTTCGCAAGAAGGCCTGACTGTATCTTCCGGAATGAAACCAATGATGCGCTATGCAACAAAGAAGGGGACCAGTAATGGTCCCCTTCGGAAGATTCGGATCACGATGATACCGGATGACTGGTCGTCTAGTGACAGCAGGAATGCACCGGTTTGTATTCCTCGTACAGATCATGCAGCTTGACCCAGTCCATCACCCCGTCCTCGTTGCGGCCAAAGGGCGTCATATCAAGGAAGGCGTGGGCCCCGATCAGGGCATCGCCAGCACGGGCATAACTTGAATAGGTATGGAAAATCTCGCCGGTTTCGGGATCGCGGACAAAGACGCTTTCGCCGTGAAGGTCTTCCATCTTGCCGGTATAGGGCGCGTAATTATAGGTCGCCTTGCCTGCCTTGACATCATCGGGGCGGAAGGACGCATCGAAATCATAATTGAAGTCGGAACCCGCCGAGGAAACCCACGTGAAGTCCCAGCCCATGCGCTTTTTGAAATCCTGAAATTCCGCAAGCGGCGCGCGGGAAGCAGCAACCAGCGTCACGTCATGGTGTTTGAGATGCAGGTTGGCACCGTCAAAATGGTCGGCAAGGAACGAGCAGCCGACACAGCCTTCTTTCCAGCCCGGACCAAACATGAAGTGATAGACGATTAACTGATTGCGGCCGTCAAACAGATCGGCCAGCGATTTTTCACCGTCCGGCGTGTCAAAGACATACTCCTTGTCGACCCGCACCCATGGCAGGGTCCGGCGTTCCTCGCACAGGCGGTCATAGGCGCGCATATGTGCCTTTTCCCGTTCCAGATGCGCCTTGCGGGCATCAAGCCATTCCGCGCGAGAGACGATTTCGGGGCGTTTCATCATATCCTCCTTGTTGATCGGGTGGCGGCGCTGATCAGAAGGCTATGCAAAGACAATCGTGCCGGGGAAGGTCGGTGGGCAATTCAAACTTGTGTCGGGACCTGTCGGGTTTCTGACCGGTCCCGGCTTACATTCCCTTGCAGGCGTGTTTTTGCATCTCAGCGGTGGTGCCGGTTTTAAGATTGCAGTTGGCATAGACAAAATTGTCGCTACCGGCATCGGTGCGGCGTGACGCATCGGGGCTGCCGTGGTCCCAAATCGTGCGTTTAAGTGACCAGTCGACCTTTGCGGTGCCGCATTCGGTAGTCCATTCGGGGGAATTTTCCGACCCGTGGCGTTCCGCCACGACTTCGGCCCCGAACCAGTCGGCCAGACGGGCAATGCGTTTATTGTCGCTGGCCGTAACGCCCATGATCGACGCGAGATCAAGCTCGCGGAAACCAAAGGCGATCATCATCGTGCTGGCCTCGATGGCGGCGCGGTAGCGCCCCCAATGGGTCGGTGACAGCTCGATCCCGAAAATCGCGCTATCCACCGGCAGGTCCTTGCCACGCAGGCCGACACATCCCAGAAGATCGCCGGACGATTTATCAAAAATCCCGACCTGGAAATTACGCCGCGGGCGTTCTTCCTGCCATGCCAGAAAACGGTCAAACAGCGCATTGCTGCTCGCACGGGTTCGGTCGCTATCGGGGGTGCCGTATAGGGCGCGATAACGGGCATCCATCTGATAGGCGACAAATGCCGCCCGGTCCGAGGGCGTGAAATCACGCAGGATGAACCGCTTGCTTTCAAGTCTTGGGGGGAGTTCCGGACTTCGCATTGTGATTACTCCACAGTTCCGGCGGCACAGGCTGCCTGTTTCAGGGCCGGGTCAAGCGCAGCATCGCTTTTTGCGCCATCCATCCCATCATCGTTATTTGTGTCACAACGCGCATTGCGCAACGCGATCAGGGTGCCAATGGCCGACAAAACCATCAAAATTGTGCAAATAATCGAAATAACCTGTAAGCCATCCGTAAAAGCGGCGCGCGCAAGTGGCAGAATGTCTGATGATATTGACGCCGGAAGATCGGAAAGCGCATTGACGGCTCCGCCAAGGGTGCTGCGGATGGCATCCGCGACCTCATCCCCGACGCCCGACGGCACGGCCTTGATCATCACATCGCGATAGATCGCGGTGCCGACACTGCCCAATATGGCAATGCCAAGCGCACCGCCAAGTTCGGCACTGGTTTCCGACATCGCGGCTGCCGATCCGGCCCGATCCGAAGGGGCAGATGCGACAACCATATCCGTACAGATCATCGCAACCGGCGTAATCCCAAGCGAGAAGATTGTCGCACCTGCGACAAGGACATAAAGGCTGACGACGCTGCCCGGCCAGGACAGCATGCCAAAGCCGATTGCCGTCAGGATCAGGGCACCGGTCATGACCTGCCCGGGTTTAAAGCGCCCCATCAGAACGGGTGCCCCCATCGAGCCGACAATCCCGGCGACGGTGGCGGGCAGCATTGAAAGTCCGGCCTGAATGGGGGTAAGCCCGATGACCAGTTGCAAGGCTTGCGACAGGAATAGGAAATAGGCCATCCCGGCGAAGATCACGGCGGTCTGAATGACGATGGGAAGTGCGATGGTCTTCTGTTTAAGCAGATCAAGATCCAGCAGCGGATCGGCAAGCTTGCGCTGCCGACGGATGAAAATCCATGCGCCAAGCAGGCCAAAGACAAGTGCGGCCAGCGCATCACTGCCAAAGCCATAGGCGGCAATGACCTTGACCCCGTAAATGGTCGCCAGAACCGAGCCGAGCGACAAGGCCGCACTGAACAAGTCCAGCCGGCCAAAGCTTTCGGCCTTGTGTTCGGGCAGAAGGATCGGCGCAACAATCAGCAAAAGCACCATGACCGGCACATTGAGCAGGAAAACAGCCCCCCACCAGAAATAGCTGAGCACAAGCCCGCCCAGAAGCGGCCCGGCGGCAGTGCCGACCATAAAGGTCGTCATCCATGCGGCAATGGCAAAGGAACGTTCCTTGTCATTGTGGAACATGGACCGGATCAGCGACAGGGTAGAGGGCATCAATGTTGCCCCGGCAATACCCAGCACACCGCGCGCAAAGATCAGCATTTCGGGCGTATCGGAAAAGGCCGCCAGCACGGATGCCGCGCCAAAGCAGCCACCGCCGATCATCAGCAGTTTTCGCCGCCCGATCCGGTCGCCCAGCGTTCCCATGGTGATCAGCGATCCGGCGATGAAAAAGCCATAGATATCGACAATCCAGAGCAACTGGTCGCTTGTCGGGTTCAGGCTTGCGGTCAGATGGGGCACGGCAAGATGCAGGACCG
Source organism: uncultured Thalassospira sp. (assembly GCA_966210655.1). Taxonomy (GTDB): domain Bacteria; phylum Pseudomonadota; class Alphaproteobacteria; order Rhodospirillales; family Thalassospiraceae; genus Thalassospira. The sequence continues at coordinate 1,305 of CBIHMD010000036.1, read as the reverse complement.
TCATGTCCATGGCGATCAGAAGGCAGGGCAGGGTCAGAACCAGAAGGCCAATCCATTCGCGGCGGGTGGCCTTGTTATCGATGGCAGGTGACGTGGCAGGTGACGTGGCGGGTGACGCAAGGGGGGCATCGGGACGTGTCGGGGCGCTCATGTCTCGTGTTTCCTGTATTTCTTGTGGTGGCGCAGGCCGCAACAAATTGGGGCATCGCGGCGTTTATTCTGCGGTATTCATTCGGGGCGATGTTCCGATCTTAACCGTGGTTGAGGTCAAGACGGAAATCGGGGCAAAATCATTCCGAAGTGCAACAGACTTCCAGCTTGTCAAGCGCGCTGCTCCATCCTTCCTGATGGCCATCACGCGCGCGCTCGTCAAAGAACTGCGTGTGATGGAGGATCAGAATGGTGGCCGCCCCGTGATCCTCGGCCATAAAGGTCAGGGTCACGTGCGATTTGCGTTCGGGCATGGTGATCCATTGCCAACTGAATGACAGCTTTGCATCGGGTTCCACCGCGTCATAGGTGCCGCTGACATCGTGGATTTCACCCTCGGGGCCCGCTTCCTTGAACCGGATGCGAAAGGTACCGCCGGTCCGGGCGTCGATGCTGGCATCGATCATTTCGCATCCCGCAGGTCCCCACCATCTGGCGAGTTTTTCGGGTTCAATCCATGCGGCGTAAACCTTTGCCGGTGGGGCGGCAATCCGGCGCCGGATCGTCAGGCTCGGTTTTTGACTTATCGTTTCAGACATACGTCTTTTCCCTAGTCCGTTATTTCGTCTTTTCCCCGTTCGGGGATGGTGTCTTCTTCTTCAAGGAACGCGGCAAGCTGATCGAGTTTATGCGACCAGAAGCGCTGATAGCGGGCCAGCCATTCCATGGCGTGCTCCATCGGTTCGGCATTCAGGCGCACATTGACCGTACGTCCGGTCTTTTGCCGCGCAATCAGCCCGGCATCGGACAGAACATCCAGATGTTTCATCACCGCAGGCAATGAAACGTGAAACGGTCGCGCCAGTTCACTGACCGACAGGTTTTCTTCCGTCTCCAGCCGCGCCAGAAGCGCACGGCGGGTTGGATCGGCAAGGGCGGCAAAGATGTCGTTCAGTTCGGCTTCTTGATACTTAACCATAAGGTTAAGTATTGATCGAACCACACCGCCCTGTCAATCAAAAGTTGAAATCGGTTGTCGCCATGCCCTGCCACGCGGTCAGAAGGGCAACACCGATAAACAGCAAACCCGCCGCCCGTCCGATGAAAATCGTTGCCACCGGATTGCCGGTAATCAGGTTCCGGCTGGTCCCGGCG
>CBIHMD010000035.1:0-12013 GCA_966210655.1 uncultured Thalassospira sp. | reverse complement strand
CATCATATGTTCCGCCGAGAGGCTTCGGGCGTCGCCAAAGATGTAATCAAGTTCGGCGCATTCCGGGTCGACCTGTTCAAGATTGGCGGTGGCGACAAATTTGCCTTCGCGCATCATTTCAAGGCCCAACCATGCCTCGATGGCACCACATGCGCCAAGGCTGTGGCCGAAATGACCCTTTAGGGTGTGCATCGGAATGGCGCGATCAAATACCGCACGGGTCGCCTTGCTTTCGGCAAGGTCGCCGTGATCCGTCGCGGTGCCGTGGCCATTGACGATATCGATATCGGATGGCGACAGCCCGGCACTTTCAAGCGATTTACGAAGGGCGATTTCCATTTTGTCCGCCGCGGGCTGCGTGATGTGTGCGCCGTCGGAATTGCTGGCAAAGCCGACGATTTCGCCATAGATGGTCGCCCCGCGGGCCTTGGCGTGTTCGTATTCTTCCAGAATAAGCGTTCCGGCCCCTTCGCCGATCACCAGACCATCGCGCCGGGCGTCATAAGGGCGCGGGGACAGTTCGGGGGCGTCGTTGGCGGTGCTGGTGGCAAACAGGGTATCGAACACGGCGACCATGGTGGGGCAGAGTTCCTCGGCCCCGCCGGCGATCATCAGATCCTGCATACCAAATTTGATTGCCTCGTAGGCGTAACCGATCCCCATGCTGCCCGATGTGCAGGCGGTCGAGGTCGGGATGATGCGCCCGGAAATGCCATAGAGCACGCCGATATTGACGGCTGCCGTGTGGCTCATCATCTGGATGTAGCTGGTGGCGGTGATGGCGTTGCTGTCGCCATGTTCCATCAGGCGGGTAAAGCCGAGAACGGGCGGGGTGCTGCCAAAGGATGATCCATAGGCAATGCCAAGACGCCCGCCCTGAAGGATGGTGGTATCGTCACGAAGGCCCGCCATTTCCAGTGCCTTGTCGGTGGCATCGACCGACATCTGGGCGACACGGCCCATGCTGCGGAGCTGCTTGCGGCTGAATTTTCCCTTGAGCGTGAAATCCTGCACGGGGGCAGCAAGCCGGGTGCGCAGATCATATTTGCCGTCCCAGTCATCCATGCGCCGGATGCCGGTTTCACCCGCAGCCATGCGCGATGAAATGGTTTCCCAGTTATCGCCGAGCGCCGTGATGCCCGCCATGCCGGTGATGACCACGCGGCGGGTGGAGGATGTGTTGCTCATAACATGCCCCCATTCACACTGATGACCTGACGCGTGATGTAGGACGCATCCGGGCTGCACAGAAACGCGATGGTGCCAGCGACTTCATCGGTTGTGCCGTAACGGCGCATCGGGATCATGGCCTTGACCTCGTCCTCCGGCAACTCGCCGGTCATCTGGGTTTCGATCACGCCGGGCGCGACGGCATTGACGGTGATCTTGCGTTTGGCGAGTTCAAGGGCAAGCGATTTGACCGCGCCGATGATCCCGGCCTTTGAGGCGGCATAATTGACCTGCCCGCGATTGCCAGCAATCCCGGCGATGGAGGTGAGCGCCACGATCCGTCCGCCCTTGCGCCGTTGAATGATCGGCATGATCAGCGGTTTGATCACATTATAAAAGCCATCGAGATTGGTGTGCAGAACCCGGTCCCAATCGTCGTCTTCGAGTGCTGGAAAAGGTCCATCGCGGGTCAGCCCGGCATTGAGGATCACGCCGTAAGGCGCGCCATGATCGGCAATGTCGGACTCAAGTGCCGCGCGTGTCCCATCGCGGTCGGCGATATCGAACTGGATCAAGCGGGCAGTGCGGCCAAGGGCAATGATGTCATCGCGGACCGTTTCGGCACCGGCCAGATCGGAATGATAATGGACGACGATATCAAAACCGTCCCTTGCAAGACGGCGCGCGGTGGCGGCACCGATCCCCTTGCTTGCACCTGTTACCAGAATGGTTTCTGTCATGGCTTTGTCGTTTCTTGGTTGCTGGTTGGGGTTTCGGATGCCGATACGGATGGGGCGTCATGGGGCTGATAGACATTGATGCGGGCAGTCACAAGGGTTTCGTCACCTTTGCGGACTTCGCCATCAAACACACCCATTTCGCCGTCTTCGAAAATGTTCTGCACATGGATGACAAGCTCATCGCCATCGGCAAAGCCATCGCATGCCATGGTCATTTTGCGCGTGCCAAGCAGATAACCGATTTTGGGTGCAGTGCCGGGGGCGGCAGACTGGGCGCGCCAGCCGCTATAGGCGGCGACTGACTGGGCGATATATTCAATCCCGACATAGGCGGGGACGCCGTGCGTGGGGGTGAAAAACAGGCTGTTTTTGGTGATGCGGACTTCGGCGGTCAGGCTTTCGGCATCGGCGGCAAGAACGCGGTCGATCAGAAGCATGGGGGCCGCGTGCGGCACCAGTGTTTCGACGGGTGGGAAGGCTGGCGGGAAGGTGGATTTTACAGACGCATTCATGCGCGGTCCCCCCGGTTCCAGCCCCGGCCCAGAATGACCGAGACGTTGCTGCCGCCAAAGGCAAACGAGTTGCTCATCATCGCCAGCCGATCCGAAGGGGGCAATCTGGTGCCCGGTTCGGTCACCAGATTGATGTCGGGAATTTCGGGATCAGATGCACCGTCCCAGATATGGCGTGGCAGGGGTGCGCCATTGGCGGCATCGCAAAGGGATAGCCAGAGCATGGCGGCTTCGATGGCACCCGCAGCACCCAGCGTATGGCCGGTCATGGGCTTGGTGGAGCTTGCCGGGACGTTGGCGCCCAGAACATCACAGACCGCACGTGCCTCCATCCCGTCATTCAGCGGGGTCGCGGTGCCGTGCAGATTGATATAGGCGATGTCGGATGGTTTGAGTTTGGCATTGGAAAGCGCGTTTTGCATTGCCATGGCGGCCCCCCGGCCATCGGGATGCGGGGCATTGGGGTGGTGGGCGTCGGAGCTTTCACCGACACCGAGGAGTTCGATGGCACCCGCGTTAGGATTTGCATTGCGGCGCAGGATGAAAATCGCAGCCCCTTCGCCGATATTGATGCCGTCGCGATTGATGCTCATGGGATTACAAATGCCATTTGATACCGATTGGAGGGCATCAAAGCCGCGCACGGTTAGACGGCATAGGCTATCGACGCCGCCAACCAGAACCGCATCGCACAGCCCGGTATTGATCAGGCGCGCCCCGGCGGCGAAGGCCTTGGCACTGGACGAGCAGGCGGTTGAAATCGCGTAAGACGGACCGCCAAGATCAAAGGCATCGCGCAGGAAATCGGCAGGCGATCCGATTTCCTGATGGCTATAGACGAAGGTTTCGGGGAAGGCCCCGCCATCAAGGGCGGCTTCGTAATCGCTTGTGCCTTCTTCGATGCCCGATGTGCTGGTGCCCATGATGACACCGATGCGGTCGCGGCCGATATCGGCGATCAGATCGGTGATGTCGGTTTCGATCTGTTGGGTTGCGGCCCAAAGCAGGCGGTTGTTGCGGGTGTCGTGGCGGGCAAGGTGATCGGGCAGTGGTTCGGGATCATGCGTGACGGTGCCAAGGATCGTCGCACGGTCGGGCAGGAAGCCATCACGCGCGATCATGTCCGCCGGACGATCCCCAAACAGGGTCGTGCTGCTTTCATCGATCCCGCTGCCAAGGGCCGATATGATACCAAGGGCGGAAAGATAGAGCGAACCCGGCGTCATGATGACGATCCGGTCCGTTGTGAACGGATCGTGATGGCATAGCCAAACCGTTCATTGCGCAGGTTTGCAACACCCTGCCAGACATCGCGGATCGGGCGTTCTATCCGGGCATAGAAACGACCGTTGCTGTTGATGCGCAGAACCCGTTCGCCCATGGTTTCACGGATCGAGATTGTGCCGGGCAGGGCATCGCGCACGACATCAAGCGGCCAATAGACCATGACGATATCGGCAAGCATGCGACGGGCATCAAGCGTTTTGGGCAGCCAGTCGGCGGTCTGGACCGACAGGGCAGCGGTCGTCCAGTCGATATCAATCGCGCGACGGCCCAGATCATCGATCATGACGATGCGGACGTGATCGCGTTCAAGGGACAGGCGGGCCTGAAAGGTGCCGGTTTCGGTTTCGTTGCTGCTGGTGTTTTTCCAGCTTGCCGTGACCTGCTGGGTGACGTCGATGGCGTCATCACCGGCCCATGGCTGTTCGGGTAGGGTAAATTCGTAACCCTCGTCAAGCATCACGGTTTGCGCCGGTGTTGATGTGAAGACGTCCGGCATGGAAAAGTCGGGCATTGTCAGATCGGGCATGTTCATTGTCTCACAGGCGGCAAGGCCCGTGGCAAGGATACCAGCGACAAGGGTTTTTACGACGACGGAGCGCATAGATCGTGCAACATCTCAAGATAGCGTTCGGTTTTGGCGACCAGCGGGTTTTCCATATTCCATGCATAACCTGCAAGGATCGAAACGACCATACGTTTCAGTTGTGAATCGTCATCGGGCTGATTGAAAATGATGGTCTGCAACCGCCCATCATACCATGCATCGACATAAGCCCGGAACGTATCGACCCCCTTTGACAGTGGGTCGGCGAAATCCATGTTCCAGTCGACAGCCTTGCCATTATGACGTGCGATCAAGGCCTTGGCGGCCAGTTCGGCGGAATGCATGGCGATGGTCACACCCGATGAAAAGACCGGATCAAGGAAGCCCGCCGAATTGCCAAGCAGCACATAGCCATCGCCAAAAAGTTTTTCCGATTGCGCGCTATATCCGGCGATGGAATTAAGGTCGCGGATTGGTTCGGCATTGGCAAGAAGGCTTCCGAGCCCTGTATCATTGATCAGCTGATTGAAAATGTCCTGATCAGACATGCCGGCAAAGGCCGGGTCATTATCGGGATAGATCGCACCGACGGACGCGGTGCCATCGGAAAACGGGATCAGCCAGTACCAGATTTCATGCCGGGTCGGATGCACCGTGATCAGGATTTTTTCGCGGTCATAGCCGGGATCGGTGATGTGATCGCGCATATGGGTGAATAATGCGCGGCGTTCTATTGACTTGCCAGGACGGGCAAGGCCGAGCATCCGGGGAAGAACGCGACCATAGCCGCTGGCATCGACCACGAACCCGGCGCGGAGTTCACCGGGATTACCGTTTTCATCGGTGAAGCCAAGGCGGCAATCACCATCGGAAAGCGTTGCGGATGTGACGCGGTGGCCAAAGCGGATATCGACCCCGGCGCGCGCGGTTTCTGTTGCCAGAATCTGGTCAAACTGGGCGCGCTTGACCTGAAACGTGGTGCCCCAGCAATCGGATGGTTCGAAATTCTGGCGGAAATCAATCGACATATATTGGGGGCCGCATTCGAAAACGGCACCGTTTTTGAACTGGAACCCGGCATCGGTGACGGCATCCAGAAGACCGGCGCGTTCCAGCACATTCATGCAGTTGGGCAGCAGGCTTTCGCCGATTACGAAGCGCGGGAATGTTTCGGCTTCGAGTACGGTAACAGCCATGCCGGCATCATGAAGGAATTTGGCAATGACCGATCCGGCAGGCCCGGCACCGATGATGGCGATATCGCAATCGGGTCTCATTGTTCCTGTCCCCGTTTGTTTTGGGTTTGCGCGTTATTATTCGTTGGTGCGGTCATCCAGAAGGCCATGAACCACGCCCCGATCAGGCCGATTGCAATCACCGATCCGATATCACGCACCAGCGGCACCGATGACGTGGCAAGCAGGCCAAAGGCCAAGACGCTGCTGATCAGCGACAGCAACACCGCAAGGCGCGTGTCGTCATCATGGGTTCCGTTGCGGGTTTCGGCCAGAAACAGCACGTAATCAGCCCCGATGGCAAAGACCAGAAACAGCGCCATGGTGGTAAAGAAGCTTTGGGCGATGCCAAAGGCATAACCGCCCAGCACCGCAAACAGGATCGCCCCGGCGGGGGCGGCAAAAACGCAGATGCCGGTTTGAAGCCCGTATCGCATAACCGCAAGGATGGCGGCAACACAAAGCGCACCGCCCAATGCAATCCATGCCCACAGGCGATAGGCGGCAAACTGATCACTGATCGCGGTGGGCGGGTTGATCAGGGTGACGTTTTGCATATCGCCAAGGGCGGAGCGAATGGCATCAATATCGGTGGCGTTGCGAAGCCGGATGATGTCCGAACCGCCGGAATGCAGGCGGGTGATTTCGGGTAATGTCCTTGCCGCGTTGTCATCGGGGACAAGATAATCGGCATCCATGTCCGGTGCGGTGATAGTGACCGGCAACTGATCGGACAGGGCTGTGCCAAAGCGATCATAAAGACCGGTTGTGACCAGATCGCGGTTTTCGGTTTGCCGGGTGATTGAGGGGATCAGATCAGAAAGGCCGATCATGCCGCCAAGCCGGTTATCCATGATCAGCGGTGTCAGGGCATTCCGTACCGCTTCGCCGGTTTCAAGGCGGGTTTGGGGATCGGTGCCGTCAATGCGGATGAAGACGGGGCTGCCGCCAAGGCCAAGGATATCGGCGATTTTACCGGCGTCCGATATCAGGGCATCATTGCCGTGGCCGAACTGGCGGATATCGTTATTGCCGGGGATCAGGAAGGCCGCGATGGCAAGGGTAATGATGATCGCGGCACTTGCGATCAGGCGAACGCGGATCGGGGCAAATGTATTGCCAAGGGCTACTTGCAACCCGTCATGGAGTTTGCGGATTGGCGAGGACGCCCGGACATCGCGGGCCGGGATCAGGGGCAGCAGGAACAGCACCGAACAATAGGCGGCCACCAGACCGGCAACCGAATAAACCGCGATCTGGGACAGCAATTGCGTGGGGCTTAACGATAGTGCGCCAAAGCCGATCACGGATGTCAGAAGGCCAAGGCTTAGCCCCGGTCTGATTTTACGCAGCCGATCAACTGGTGATCCGGCGGCAGAGCGCAGCACAAGGTAATGCAGGGCATAATCGACCGAAATGCCGATCATGGTCGCGCCAAATACCAGCGCAATCGCATGGATCGTCGGAAAGATCGCGACCACGGCGGCAAGGCCCGCCAAAAGGCCGCTGCCGACGACCAGAAGAGCACCCAGAAGCGGGAGGGCGGAGTAGAACACCAGCCCGATCATCACAAGGATGCCGATGGTCGCGATGATCGCGATGCGTTGCACATCGGATTGCGCGCGGGTGGCCTCCGCCACGGCAAAGAATATCTGGCCGGTTTTGGCAGTACTCAGGCCGGGGGTGGCATCGGTGATGGATTGCAGGGCGGCGTTGGCCCCGGTGACCCAACGTTGATCGTTGCCGGAGCTACGCAGATCGGGCGAGAGGCTTGCCATGACCGGCAGGTAAAATTGCCCGTCGCGGGTGATGATATCGTTACCGGTGCCAAGCTTGGTGCCAAGGTCGGACAGGAAGGCGGGTAGAAGGGCGAACGGGTCCTGTTTCAGCGACTGGCTGCTGAGCGTTGTTGCCGGGGAATAGAGGTTCTGAATGGCGCGGCGATAAAGGGTTTCGGCATCGCCATCTGCCAGTTTCTCGCGATCAGAGGGTGACAGCAGGCTGTTGGCATGCGGGCCATAAAGCGCCATCAGATCGGCGAAGCGATCATTGTTGTGACCGGGAAGGGTGATGGCCTGCGTGCCATCAAGGGCCGCGATCCGGCCCGCGAAATCAGTGGCGGCTGTTTCAAGCGTGTCGCGATTGGCGTGCGAGAGCATGAAGATCGCCTGCTGACCATCATTTGCCAGCAGATGACGGACGGTGGCGATGTCGCTTTGCGGGGCGTCCGGCATGGCGTTTTCCTGCCCGATCAGGGACAGGATATCGGCATCGATCCCGGTATGGCCGCCGCGCAATTGCCACCCGGTGAAAACCGCCATCACGATCAGGCACAGGGCCCAGAGGGTTGCGCGCAACGCCATTACTGACCCGTGCCGGTCAGAAGATCGGCAAATTCGGGCGGCAGGGGCAGGCCTTGCAATGACTGATCGGAAAGGGTGATGGCATCATGATCGCCGGTCGGCTTTTCCAGTCGGACATTTTCGACAAAATCAGTACCGGTGGCGGTGATTTTACTGATCTGGTTCTGGATGGTGCTGCCGTTCTTTGGTGTCAGGATGACCTGCCATGCGCCTTGTTCGGTTGTGTCTTTGGCAATTTCAAAGCGCAGTTCCAGCGGTTGCCAGTTTCCGGCAAGGACGGCAGAAATCAGTTCGACAAACTGGCGGAACTGATCGCCGCGTGCCAGTTCGTCGCGGTTGCCCTGATCATCGATGCGGGTGATGCCGTGATCATCAAGGATCGTGGTGCCGGGAAACGGTTGCAACGTGCGCCAGACCAGCCCCTTTGTCGGGGACAGGACGAAATCGCCGTTCGAGGTGAGCGGTTTTTCAAAGCCGTCAAGGTGACGGTCCATGGTGAAGGAGCCGCCAAGATATTGATCCTGATTGATGGTGGCCGGGGCCGGAATATCATCCGCCCATGCGGTGCCGGTCATGCTGGCAGTCAGCAGGGCGACGGATGCGATCAGGCGGCGGATCGGGATCAAACAAGGGCCTCCATCTTTTCGATGAAGAAATCAGGGCTGCGGTAAAGCATTTCGCCACTGGATTTTTCGACCGCGACCTGAATGGTGAAGCCCTTGGTCAGTGTTTTACCGGTTTTGCTATCGCTTACGAGATAGTCGATTTTAAGCCGGTTTTCATATTCGCGGAGCGTCGCGGTGATCGTGATGTTCTGCCCGAATGTGCAGGGGCGGACATATTTGACCCGCATATCCACCACCGGCCAGACATAGCCCGACGCATCCATTTGCGGATAGTTGTAGTCGACCTTGTCGAGCAAGGCGCAGCGGGCATTTTCAAAGAACTGCACGTAATTGCCGTGCCAGACGACATTCATCGGATCAAGATGATAGAACTGAACCGTTTCGGTCACCGATGCACTGATCATGATGCCAGACCCCCGCCATAAAGCGCCCAGTGGCGTGATTGAATGCGATCAATCAGAAGGCGAAGGGTTGCTTCAAGCGGTTGGTCTTCGGCGATGAACGGGATGTCGTTGCCAAGGGCGTCAAGGAAGGCGGTGATGTCGCTGCCAAGCTGATCGGATTTGAGATCACCATTTTTAAGGCGCAGCGTGATTGCCTGTTTGACGGCGATCAGGTTGGCGGCGGCGACCTGTTCTGTCAGTTGCAGGATGCGCAGGCAATCGCGTGCGGCAATCGTTCCCATGCTGACCTTGTCCTGATTGTGGCATTCGGTCGAGCGGGAAAAGACGCTGGCGGGCATGGTGTTTTTCAATGCCTCTGCCGTCCAGGCGGAAACGCCGATCTGCACGGCCTTCAGCCCATGATTGATCGAAGCGCGGTCGGCATCCGACCCCGACAGGTTGGATGGCAGACCATGATTGAATTTGGTATCGACCAGAAGCGCCATTTGCCGGTCCATCAGATCGGCCAGATTGGCGATCAGGGTTTTCATGCCATCGGCGACAAAGGCAACATGCCCGCCATAGAAATGACCGCCATGCAGGATGGTTTCACCTTCGACATCGATCAGCGGGTTGTCATTGGCACTGTTCAGTTCGGTTTCAAGCATTGCGCGGAAGGTCGGCATCATATCGGCCAGAACGCCGATGACATGCGGCGCACAGCGCAGCGAATAACGATCTTGCAAGCGGGCCGGGGCGTAATCCGCCCCCAGATCGGCAAGGTCGGTTTCGATAAAGTCGGCAATGCGGGCCTGACCCGGATGGGGTTTGGCGGCAAACAGGCGTTTGTCAAAATGGGCGGGATTGCCCAGCAACCCGATAGAGGCAAGCGACGTGATGCGTGCGGTCAGGCGACAAAGATAATCCGCGCGCACGAATGCCTGACACATCATCGCGGTCATGACCGATGTACCATTCATGATCGCCAGGGCTTACTTGGGGAGGAGCGTTCACGGAGATAACCCGGACGCGCCAAGCGCATCAAGGGCGGTGATTTTCTGGCCGCGATAAAGCACGTCACGTTCGCCAATCAGCGCGGCGGCGACGTAGGAAAGTGGGGTCAGATCGCCGCTGGCACCGACTGATCCTTCTTCGGGGATCAGGGGGGTGATGTCATGTTCCAGAAGGTCTGCAAGCTGGCGCAGAAGATCAAGACTGACGCCGGAATAGCCGGTGCAAAGGGATGCGAGGCGGACGGCAAGGACGGCGCGCACCTGATCGGGCGTAAGAATATCGCCAAGGCCACATCCGTGAAACCGGCTGAGATGCAGCGGCAGTTCGGCGACCAGTTCGGGCGGCACACGGCGCGATACGGAATCGCCATAGCCGGTGGTGACCCCATAGATATGGCCGTGATCACGTAATTCCCGATCAAGGAAATCGGCCCCGGCCTGAATGCGGGTGGTGAATTCCGGGTCGGATGACAGGACGGGCAGGGCACGCTGTTCGGCAAGGGCAACGATATCTTCGATGCGCAGGTTTTCTTCGCCAAACAGGACAGTGGTGCGGCTGTTATTCATTGTCGTCCTTTTTATTCGCCCAGAAGTCATAGAAATTGAACCATTGCAGCGGCCGCGTCACAACAAGCTTTTCAAGCCAGCCTGCATATTGTCCGGCATATTCGGTGATTTTACCGACCCGGTCGCGGCGCGGCAGGGTTATTTTATCGGCCAGTTTTTCCCATGCGATTTCAAACCGGTTGCCGTTGCGCCATGCCGCAGCCATATAGACCGGGCATTGCAGCAGATGGGCCAGAACAAACGGCCCCTGCGGGAAGGGGGCTGGATCGCCCAGAAACGGGACGCGCACCGATTTATCACGCGCACCGATGGCAACCCGGTCAGCCGCAATCACGATCCATTCGCCGCGATCAACCTTGTCACGTAAAAGCATCGCGGTATCGGGGCCGATTTCGGTGACTTCGATCAGGTTGACCTGACTTTCGGGGGCGAATTTTTGCAACACCCGGCCAAAGCGGGCGGCGTTTTTTTGATGCAACAGCACATTGACGCGAAAATCTCGATCATGGCTGGCGATGGCCCGGACCAGTTCGATATTGCCGAAATGCGATACGAACAGGATGACGGCCTGATCACGTGGCATATAGTCAAACAGGCTTTCGGCGTGATCGGGGAGGTCCAGATCATCGATCTTCAATTCGCCCGACCATGCGGCGATTTTATCCAGCGCACTTTCGCCGAAATTCATGAAATGGCGGAAACTGTCGCGCAGGCCCGGTTTGGGTTGACCGGTGATGGCGGCGATGCGCGTCAGGAAATCCTGTGATGCGCGGCGCGCAATCCGCCCGGTGGCAAAGAAATAGACGATGATCGGAAACATCACGACCATGCACAGCCGACGGCCACCATAACGGTAAACCGCGCCAAGGAACCGGATGCCCCAATACATGCCGCGTTCGTCAATTTCCGACCAGTGCCGGGCGGATTTGTCCCCGGTTTCGGGATGTTTTTCGGGGTCAATACCGGTACGGTGCTTCTGCCCGAAATGACCACCACGCGCGATGAATCCCGGCAGACGGACAAGCATGCCAAAGAACAGGCGGGTATGCATCCAACTGATCAGGACATTGTCCTTCCACATGCGGAAGTTCGATGTGTTGTTTTCGGGATATGTGACCTCGGTCGGGACGTGATGGATCGGGACACCGCGCCAATACAGGCGCACCATCAGTTCGGTATCGAAATCCATCTTGTGGCCGTAGCCTTCTTCGCGCCAGACGGCAAGGCTTTCGGAAACCGGGTACACGCGAAAGCCGCACATGCTGTCGCGGATATGGGTTGATAATGTTTCGATCCATACCCAGACATGGGAAACCCAGCGCCCGATGCGGCGTTTTTCCGGGATGGTGTCATCATAGACCGGAAGGCCGGTGATGAGTGCAGCCGGGTCTTCGTGCGCGATGCGGATCATTTCGGCAAGGCGGTCAAGATTATGCTGCCCGTCGGCATCGACCTGTATGGCGTGGGTGAAACCGGCACGTTCGGCCATGGCAAGGCCCGCCATCACCGCCACACCCTTGCCGCCATTTTCATCGAGATGCTGGCAGGTAACCCCGTTTTCGGGATCGTGCAG
>CBIHMD010000034.1:0-12034 GCA_966210655.1 uncultured Thalassospira sp. | reverse complement strand
CGCCGCCGAAGGCCGGCTGAAGAGCTACATCACCCGCCGCCCGCCCGAGGTCGAAGACCAGAAAAGCTACATGCAGAAAATTCTGGCCGAACATCATCGCATCTTTGATGCGATTGCCTCGCGTGATGCCGAAACCGCCCGTACTACGATGCGCGAACATCTCAGCCAAAGTCAGGCCCGCTATCAAAGCCTGCTGCGTCAGCGCTAGATAAAATCAACCCTGTCTGATCAGGGCTTCGATATCGCGCATGTTATCAAAAACCACATCGGCGCCAGCTTCGTAAAGGTGGGCTGCGGCAGTTTTTCGGTCATCGGCATAATGCCCGCCGCCAACATAACCGATGCAGGACATGGCTGCGGCCACCGCGGCCTTAACCCCGGCAACGGAATCCTCAATCACGATCGCCTGTTCCGGGCGAAAGCCCATTTTATCGGCGGCATATAAAAACAGGTCCGGTGCCGGTTTGCCGTTCTGAACAAAATCGGCACTATAGATGTCAGTGCCAAACCATGGGCCAAGCCCGGTGACCGCCATCGTGCGTTCAAGGCGCTGCACCGAACTGCTTGATGAAATGCAAAACGCGATATTGCGGCTGCGCAATGCCGTCAAAACACCCTCGATATCATTTGTTTTCTGCAATTCGACGTCATAGCGAGCAAACAGGCGCTCGTAAAAGAACGGTTTGAATTCTGCAGTGATATCGCGACCGGTTTCGCTACGAATATGTTCAATCGGGGCCGCACTTGATCGCCCGGTGAAACGGGCGGCAACTTCGGCAAGGTCAAGCGGTGCACCATAATGATCAAGCACATCGACAAGCGTCGCCAGCGAGATCGGTTCGCTGTCGACCAGAACGCCGTCACAATCAAAAAGAACGACATCCTTGCCGATCATGATTGATGCCAGCATAAGGTTACGGGCGCTATCTTGGACATTTCCGGGGGCCATGTTGAACCTGGCTTCGTTGGGTTTGATCGGAAAAGCCTATACAATCGCGAATGTCGACGTCAATCAAAATGAACATTTGACCAATCGATGCACTTTTGCTCAATTACGTGCGGTGCGAATTTATCGCGGTGACCAACACGCGCGAAGAACCCATAAAACCGGGATCGGGTTTGCTTGCAAAATGCAGGGATACCGCCAACCGGCCCTGCGGGAGGAAGACCATATGAGCCTTACAGACAAAGTCATTATCGGTGTGGATGTTGGCACCGGAAGCGCACGCGCAGGCGTGTTTACCCCGGATGGAAAATTGCTTGGCAGTGCCGCACACGCGATTGCCATGAACAGGCCAAAACCCGACTTCGTCGAACAGGACTCGGAAAATATCTGGCAATCGGTTTGCCAATCGGTTCACGATGCGCTGGCAAAATCAAATGTTGCCGCCGATCAGGTCGCAGCCATCGGGTTTGATGCCACCTGCTCGCTCGTGATCCGCGATACCGATAACCGCCCGCTTGGTGTCACCCCCGGTGGTGCGGACAATTGGGATGTCATCGTCTGGATGGATCACCGTGCCGTGCGTGAGGCCGAAGAATGCACAAAAACCGGCGCCACGGTCCTTGAATATATCGGCGGCACCATGTCGCCCGAAATGGAATTGCCCAAACTGATGTGGCTGAAACGCCATCATCGTCAGAACTGGGACAAAATGGGCGCAGCCTATGACCTTGCCGATTTTCTGTCCTTCCGCGCAACCGGCAGCAACGACCGGTCCTGCTGTACGATCACCTGCAAATGGACCTATCTGGCCCATCAGGATGATCCATGGGATCGTGCATTTCTCGATCAAATCGGCCTTGATGATTTCCCCGGCAAGGCCAGAATTGACCGCAAGGCATTGGGTGTTGGCGATCTGATCGGCAATTTGTCCAAACAGGGTGCGGCCGAACTTGGCCTGACCACCGATTGCGTCGTGGGTGCAGGCTTGATTGATGCCCATGCCGGGGCCCTTGGCACACTTGGCGAATATCTGGATGGTAATCTTGATGAACGCTTTGCCATGATTGCCGGGACATCCACTTGCCATATGGCTCTATCCTCCGAACCGCGCTTCATTAAAGGTGTCTGGGGCCCCTATTTCGGGGCGATTGCGCCGGGTCTTTGGCTCAACGAAGGCGGGCAGTCGGCAACCGGTGCGCTGCTGGATCATATCGTTGCCATGCATCCGTTTTCGCACGCCATGGGTCGTGATGCGCACAAGCTTGCCGGGCAAAAACTTCTGCCGCTGATGACGGAAACGACCGATCTTGCACCGCGCCTGCATGTCCTGCCCGATTTTCATGGCAACCGGTCGCCACTTGCCGACTCAGAAGCGCTTGGCGTGATTTCGGGTCTCAGCCTTGATCAAAGCGAGAAAAGCTTCCTTGACCTTTACTGGGCAACGGCCTGCGCGATTGCCTATGGCACGCGGCATATCATCGATGCGCTGAACGTGACCGGTTATGACATCAAGCACATCCATCTAAGCGGCGGTCACACCGCAAGTCCGATTCTGGTCAAACTTTATGCCGATGTCACCGGCTGTAATGTCGTGATGTCCGATTGCGCCGAACCGGTCTTGCTGGGCTCCGCCATGCTCGGTGCTGCGGCCCTTGATCCCGAAGGCGGTCTTGTCCTTGCATCGCGCCAGATGGCGGGCAAGGAGACCATCCACGCCCCGGATCAGACCACCAAAGCCACCCATGACCGGCGCTATGCCATATTCCATAAACTTCACGCCCACCGGCAGGAACTTGATGCCATGGCAATGGCCTGAAAGCAAAAGCCCCGTATGACCTGCGGGGCTTTTCATTTCGATCCGAATTCGGCGGACTATTGATCAGGCCTGAACGGTTTTCTGGCGCTGGCTTCCCAGCCCTTCGACGCCAAGTTCCATGACATCGCCGGGTTTCAGGAAACGTTGCGGCTTCATGCCCATACCAACACCCGGCGGAGTACCGGTCGTGATGATGTCGCCCGGCTGTAGTGTCATGAATTTCGACAGATAGCTGATCAGATGAGCAACACCATAAACCATGGTTGCCGTGCTGCCATTCTGAACGCGTTCACCGTTCAGTTCCAGCCAAAGGCGAAGGTTTTGTGGATCGGCGACCTCGTCCCGCGTCACCAGCCACGGGCCAATCGGGCCAAAGGTATCGTGGCTTTTGCCCTTGACCCACTGGCCGGCATGTTCAAGCTGAAACGCGCGTTCGGACACATCATTGACCACGCAATAGCCCGCCACATGATCAAGCGCCTCGGCTTCGGTCACGTATTTGGCTTCTTTGCTGATCACGATCCCCAGTTCGACTTCCCAGTCAGATTTTTCCGACCCGCGCGGGATTTCGACATCATCATTCGGGCCGCAAACTGCCGACGTCGCCTTGAAAAAGATGATCGGCTCAGGCGGCACCTGCATGCCCGCCTCCGCGGCATGGTCGGAATAGTTCAAACCAATGCAAATGAATTTGCCAGGTGTGGCAACACAGGCACCAATCCGTGGATTACCGGAAACCGCCGGAAGGCTTTTGGGATCAAGGGCGGCAATTTGGGCAAAAGTAGCATCGGAAATGGTATCGGGATTGAAATCCTCAATCACCGACGAAAGATCGCGGATCACGCCATCCTGATCAAGAATCCCGGGCTTTTCTGCACCAGCAGCACCGAAACGCAGCAGTTTCATTTTATTCCTCCCATGATCTGGCCATTTTCATTCCTCATACAAATAACTGGACCTGCGGTCCAGTAACGATCCTCCCCCCCCAAAAAAACAACAGGGCCGCAAATTTGCGGCCCTGTTCGGTATCGCTTTCAAGGTCAGGCAAGATTGGCCCGGAAAAATTCCGCCGTCCGCGCATTGGCGGCTTCGGCATCCTTTTGATCGTAATGCGCCCCGCCCTTACGCGCAAAGGCATGATCACGACCGAGATAGAAATGAAGTTCGGTCAGCGGATGATCATCAAGTGCTTGCTTGATAACGGCCTGCGCATCGGCGGGGATATACTCATCATTCCCGGCAAGGTGAATGATTACCGGCTGTTTGATCTTTCCGGCCTCGCCTACATAATTGTTCATGCCGCCGCCGTAATAGACTGCAAACGCATCGCCATCGGTGCGCGTCGCCGACAGGAAGGTCAAAAGCCCGCCAAGGCAGAAGCCGACAATCCCGGCTTTGCCACTTGCTCCATCAAGCTTGCGCGCTGCCGTCAGAGTTGCGGCGATGTCTTCGACGCCCTTATCGACATTGAATGCCTGATAATAGCCAAAGGCCTGTTTCCATTCTTCTTCGGTCTTGTCGGTAATTTCGATCCCCGGCTCGATCCGCCAGAACAGATCGGGACAAACCGCGATATATCCCTGCTTGGCATAATCATCGGCAATGCCACGCATCACTGCGTTAACACCAAAGATTTCCTGAATAACCACCACCACCGGTGCCGGTAATTTGGCAGGCATGGCAACATAGGCATCGAAATTTCCGTCCGGTGTCTGCACGGTCAGCTTGCCGGTCATGATGATCCTCCTTGTCGATATCGTATGTCCGGCAGTGCCGGTTGTTTCCCTGATGAGGTATGGGATCATACCGATTTCGCAAGGGCGCGGCCAAAATCCCCTGCCGTTCAGATCAGTTTCGCCACGGATTGACCGCACGACGATCCACCACACCGGGGACAATCCCGCGTGCCGCATTCGATACATGATCCATCACATTGCTGGCCGCGATATCGTATTGACGGGCGATCATGCGTTTTTGCCGTTCGGCAAATAACGGTGCACGATCCACCAGATCAATCGGGCTTCCGGCGGTTTCGGTCCCGGCAAGGAACGCGTCACGATCAAGCCAATCAAGCGTATTTTTCGTCAGATCAAGACGCAGCACATCGCCATCGCGCAAATGACCGATACCACCGCCAGAAAATGCTTCCGGGACCATATGACCAATACAGGCCCCCTTGGTCACGCCGGAATAACGGCCATCGGTAATCAGCATACTGGATGCTTCAAGGATGCGATGATGGCGAAGGTTCTGTGACGGCGAAAACATTTCCGGCATGCCATAGGCTTCCGGTCCCTGCCCGCCAATGACAAAGGCAAAGGACAAATGCCCCTGTGCCAGCATGTCCTTGGGCGCATCCATATCAACCCGGTTGCCCCCATTGCGGCGGACCACGGCAGCAATCAGTTCTTCATCCACGCCATCAGTTTCAATCAGGCGCGTCACCAGATCGGGCGATGCAAAATCGGCGTTACAGACATGTTCGTTTTCATAATAACGCACGATGAAAACGTGATTGTCGAAGTGTTCGATCAGATGGTCGCTCATGCCTGATGTCTTGACCGCACAATTTTCAAAGAAACTACCGGTCAGAACATCAACACCTGACCGTTTGCGCACCGGTGTCGCCCGGATAACCGATTTATCGCCCAGCGACAGATCAACGGGGTTTTCCAGATTTGCAATCCTCTCCCCCCATGTCTTGCCAAGCACCGTGGGCGCATCAAGATCCATCGCCACGCCAAGATCGGCAAGAACGCGATAGATGCTTTCCATACCGCGATTTTTGCCTTCTGCCATTTGTTGCGCCAGAACAAAGGTATCGCGATTTTCCGTCAGGCTATGAGCGAAGATTTCCGGCACCGGCGTTTTAAGACGTACATCCTGATAATCATCAATCGTCACATCAAACCCGGCATAGCGCATCATAAAGGGCAGATGCAGCAACATGTTGCTGCTTGACCCCGTGGCATTATGAATACGCACGAAATTGGCAAAGTTGCGTTTCAACAGATTACTGATCGCGTATTCGGGTTTGTTAAACACCCTAAACAGCGCATCAATCCCGGCCGCGACCGCCGCATAAGGTGGTACATCAGTCAGCAATTCCAGTTCCGGCGGGGTCAGCCCAAAAGCCGCCAGCATGGTACGCGATGAATTGCCCGTGCCGTTAAAGGCGCAAATACCACCCTTGGAATCACAGGTCGCACCGGCAAGTTCGTCAAGAACCCGGCGTTCCATCTTGCCATTGATAATGCCCAGCAACCGCGCACGATCCAGCAACCCGGCAAAGGCTTCGTCAGATGTGCATTGCAGGATATAGCGCATGTTTTCGCGAATATCGGAACCAAGGTCATCATGCCCGGCCCGATCCGCATCATCTGCAATTTTATCCAGCAACCGGCGGGTGCCGTCTGGAATTTCCCCGCCCTTCAGAACGTGGGACGGGGCAAATACCGCCCAAACAGGAGCCTGATCGCCGCGATATTTCCGCGCCTGATCGGCAGCCGCCAAACCTGCCACAACGGCCGCAGGTGATTTGTCGCACCCGGCAATGACATAGGCCGCATGATAGCTGTGGCCTTCAAAGGTAATATTGACCGCTGCCGCCGTATGGTTCCGCGATGCCAGGGAATAACTTTGGCCGATATTGTTCTGCGCGGTGCCATCGCAAATCACTGGCACATGAAACAGAAAGGGTACCCCCCCCATTTCCCAGATACGGATCGCCGCCATCAAGGCCTGTGGGCGATCCAGCAGATGCGCCGGATGATCCGGTGCGCCGCCGATAATCGCAATGCGCGGGCGGTTTTCCACCAGTCGCCCAACCACATCACGGATTTCTGGCACCGCAAATTTCCGTTCGCTGGCAACAACTGGGTTTTCATTCACCGCATCACGTAACAGCCGCACGACCGTAATCGGCTGATTGGCTAGCCCCTGAATACAGTCGCGATAGGGATTGGCTTTTTCATCAATGGTGATGGCATTGGGGATGGATCGGGATTGGGGCATGATGGACTCTGACTGCGGGATATCGGGGCTTCGGAATACTGGCGATTATGGCGTAACGTTTCTTCGTTGAGGGCAGACTATCAGACAAGTCCGCCATCGACGATAAAGCTTTGTGACGAACATGCCGATGACACGTCAGATGCGAGGAAAAGCACCATCTGCGCAACATCATCTCCGACAAGACGGCGCTTGATGCATTGTTCGGACTGAATGCGTTCTTCGTCCGCTGGGCTGATCCAGAGATCAAGCTGGCGCTGGGTTATGATGCAGCCCGGAATAACGGTATTGACCCGAATGCCATCCGCCCCCCAATCACGTGCCAACGCGCGCGTCATGCCAACAATGCCAGCCTTGGCGGTTTCATAGCCAACCAGATCGGGCAGCCCCATCAAGTAACTTACCGAGCTGAAATTAATGATGCTGCCCCGGCCCTTCTCGGCCATGCCCTTTGCCACGGCACGCGAACAGAAAAACTGGTGCGACAGATTGACATCGAGCTTCTCTCTCCATTCAGCCGGCCCGGTTTCTTCAGGGCTGTGGCGGTCATCACGGGCGGCATTATTGACCAGAACATCAATCACACCGATTTTCGATGCCATTTCGGTAACTGCCTTGGGAATCCGGGCCTGATCGCGCAGATCAAGTGACATGTAGTACGGACGAACATCCAGATCGCGTTCGATTTCGGCACACAGTTTTGCCGCAGCATCATCATCGATGTCAAAAAAACCGACCCGCGCCCCCTGCACACAAAAGGCCCGAACGATAGACGCCCCAATGCCCGACGCACCACCGGTCACAAGAACCGATTTGCCATCAATATCGTGATAACTCGCTGTCATGACGTTCCCTGACTTGTTTTCATCTTTTATTTTTCATAATCAAATTAAATTCTGCACTGCAACAACTCAAATCTGCCTGAAACCAATCAATTGCGCGATTTAATAGGTGGATTTGAGCGTGAAAAGCGAGTTTTTTAATTTGACCATTAAAAAAAATTTGACAGGGCGGATCGAAGGCGTCAACATTTTTTCGACAACAAAAATAAATGTCACCGCAAGACACATAACATTCAGGGAAGAAACACATGAAAAAACTCCTCTCCTCGCTCGCACTAGCCGGTGCCGTGCTGTTTTCCGCCAATGCCTTTGCCGATGAACTGATCGTTGGCGTCAGCTGGTCGAACTTCCAGGAAGAACGCTGGAAGACCGACGAAGCCGCTATTGTGAAGGCACTTGAAGCAGCCGGCGCACAATATATCAGTGCTGATGCCCAAAGCTCGCCGTCCAAACAGCTTTCCGATATCGAAAGTCTGATTTCACGTGGCGCAGACACACTTATCGTTCTGGCACAGGATTCATCGTCCATCGGTGCCGCCATCACACAGGCGGTGAATGAAGGCATTCCGGTAGTTGGTTACGACCGCCTGATCGAAGACCCGAGCGCCTATTACATTACGTTTGACAACAAGGAAGTCGGCCGCCTGCAGGCCGAAGCCGTGTTTGCCGAGCAGCCGAAAGGCAATTACATCTTCATCAAGGGCGCACCAACCGATCCGAACGCCAATATCCTGCATGAAGGGCAGCTTGAAATCCTTCAGGCAGCAATCGATAGTGGTGATATCAAGGTTGTCGGCGAAGCCTATACCGATAGCTGGCAGCCGGCCATCGCCCAGCGCAACACGGAACAGTTCCTGACCTCAGCCGACAACAAGGTTGACGCTGTTGTCGCATCGAATGATGGCACGGCTGGCGGTGTTGTTGCCGCCCTTTCGGCACAGGGCATGCAGGGCATTCCGGTTTCCGGTCAGGACGGCGATCATGCAGCTCTTAACCGTGTTGCCCTTGGCACTCAGACGGTTTCGGTCTGGAAGGACGCCCGCCTTCTGGGGCAGCGCGCGGCTGAAATCGCGGTTGAACTGGCGAAAGGCACGAAACTTGGCGACGTCGAAGGCACCCAGGATTGGAACAGCCCGAACGGTGTGACCATGAAGTCCTACTTCCTTGATCCGGTGGCGATTACCCAGAACAAGCTTGATCTTGTGATCGATGCAGGCTGGGTATCAAAAGACGTCGTCTGCAAAGGGGTTGATAGCGGCAAGGTCGCTGCCTGTAACTAGGCAGGTTTCCTCCCTCCGACCTTGTTAAACCCCGGGGCCGGCCGTACCCGATCGACCGGCCCCGCTGCCTGACGAGCATTTTACATGACAAGACTACTTGCCAAGATGGAAGTCGACCGTCGCCTTGTAGGGCTGGCCGTTGTGCTTCTGGTTATCTGGATCGGCTTTGACATCGCATCCGGTGGCCGCTTTATCACCCCGCGCAACATCTTTAACCTGTCGGTTCAGACGGCATCTGTTGCCGTGATGGCGTGCGGCATGGTTCTGATTATCGTCACCCGCCATATCGATCTTTCGGTCGGTGCGATCCTTGGCGTTCTTGCGATGATCATGGGCGTTGTGCAATCCGATATCCTGCCGCAATTCCTTGAATACAATCACCCCATGACATGGATCATTACCCTGCTTGTCGGGCTGGTGATCGGGGCCACGATTGGTGGCATACAGGGGCTTGCCGTCGGTTATCTTGGCGTTCCGGCCTTTATCGTCACCTTGGGCGGGCTTCTGGTCTGGCGCGGGGCGGCATGGTGGGTCACACAGGGGCGTACGGTTGCCCCGCTTGATCACAACTTCATGCTGCTGGGTGGCGGGATCGAAGGCACGATTGGCGCAACATGGAGCTGGATCGTCGCCGCCATCGCCATTGTCGCCATCATCTATGCCGCCATCATGGAACGCCGTCGTCGGCTATCGTTCCAGTTCCCGGTCAAACCGGTCTGGGCGGAATATACCAATACCATCATCAAGGCCGGGCTGGTATTCGCAGCCATCATCACGCTAAATGCCTATCACCTGCCCGAACGTGCGGCCGAACGCATTCTTGAAGATCGCGGTATTCCGGTAACGCCGGAAAACCTTATGATTTCGCATGGTATTCCGATCCCGCTTCTGATTGTTGCCCTTGTGGCGATTGTTCTGACCATCGTTGCCAAACGCACCCGGTTCGGGCGCTATGTTTTCGCCATGGGCGGCAACCCGCAGGCCGCCGAACTGGCCGGCATCAACGTCAAACGCATGACGGTTGCGGTTTTTGCCCTGATGGGGGTCCTATGCGCGATCAGTGCGGCGATTTCATCGGCACGCCTGCAATCGGCGGGCAATGACCTTGGCACGCTTGACGAATTGCGCGTGATTGCCGCGGTTGTGATTGGCGGCACGTCGCTAGCGGGCGGTGTTGGCACCATTTACGGTGCGCTGATTGGCGCATTGGTGATGCAAAGCCTGCAAAGCGGCATGGCACTTTTGGGCGTCGATACGTCGCTGCAAAGCATCGTCATCGGCCTTGTGCTTGTCCTTGCCGTGTTCAGCGACAAATATTTCCACCGTCGTTATAGCGACCCGACCAGCTAGGAGTATGGGGAAATGAACGAAATCAACACCGGTCAAAACCCGCTGGTCGAAATGCGCGACATTCATATCAGCTTTGGCGGGGTCAAGGCGGTCGACGGAGTTTCCATTGATCTTTATCCTGGCGAGGTGGTTGGCGTGCTTGGCCATAACGGCGCAGGCAAATCAACCCTGATCAAGGTGCTTTCGGGCGCATATAAGGCCGACACCGGCCAGATCATCGTCGATGGCCGCGAAGCCAAGATTGAAAATGCCCGTGATGCCCGCGACAACAATATCGAAACGATCTATCAGAACCTGGCCCTTGCCGATAATCTTGATGCCGCCCAGAACTTGTTTCTGGGCCGTGAGATCGTCGACAAGCTCGGCTTTCTGGATGATGCGGCGATGGAACATAAAGCCCGCGAAGTCCTGCATCGCCTGAACCCGAATTTCCATAAATTCACATCACCGGTTTCGGCCCTTTCGGGCGGGCAACGCCAATCGGTCGCGATTGCGCGCGCGCTTTTGTTCGAAGCCCGCGTTCTGATCATGGATGAACCCTGCGCGGCACTTGGCGTGCATGAAACCCGCATGGTCGGCGAACTGATTGCCCAGCTTAAACGTGACGGGCTCGGTATTTTGTTGATCAGTCACGATCTTCATGATGTGTTTGATTTGTCTGATCGTTTGCATGTTATGAAGAACGGCAAGCTGGTTGGCACCGTCCCGACCAAGGATGTCACCCATGACGATGTTCTTGGTATGATCATTCTGGGCAAAATGCCAGAACACCTTATGCATCTTGCAGGACCGGGTGCCACCAATGCCCCGAACAAAGAGGCACCGCAATGACCATCGATTTCCCGAATACCGCCCGCGATATTCTGCCCGACGATCATGGCAATGCCATTCTGGTGGGTCGCGTCTGGGACCCGCGTGTTTCCGGCCCAACTCCGGTTGTTGTCGATCAGGGAAATCTGCGCGATATCAGCAAACTGGCCCCGACCATCAGCCAGCTTCTGGAACGCGAAGATCTGGTATCGCAGCTTCGCAACCCGTCGGGTTTCCCGTTGGTCGGCACGCTTGATGACGTTACGGCAGCATCCAAACCCGGCGGCGGATCGCAAACCCTGCATCTGCTAAGTCCCAACGATCTTCAGGCGATCAAGGCCAGTGGCGTGACATTTGTTGCAAGCCTTCTGGAACGCGTCATCGAAGAACAGGCGCGTGGGGACGCCAGCAAGGCCGATCTGATCCGTACTGAAATCACCGGCATCATCGGCGATGACCTGTCGCAAATCGAACCGGGATCAAAAAAGGCCGCCGACATCAAGGAAGTCCTGATCGCCAAAGGCGCATGGTCGCAATATCTTGAAGTCGGAATTGGCCCAGATGCGGAAATCTTTACCAAATCCCCGCCGATGTCCGCCGTTGGCCATGGTGCGCATGTTGGCCTGCATCCGATTTCAAACTGGAACAACCCGGAACCCGAAGTGGTACTTGCCGTCAGCTCAAAGGGCAAAATCGTCGGCGCGACCCTTGGCAACGATGTCAACCTGCGTGACGTCGAAGGCCGATCAGCCCTACTTCTGGGTAAGGCAAAGGACAATAACGGCTCCTGCGCCATCGGACCGTTCATCCGCATTTTTGATGGCAATTTCACACTTGAAACCGTCAAGCAGGCCGATCTTAAAATGGCAGTCGACGGGCAGGAAGGCTATCACCTTGATGCTGGCTCCTCCAGGAGCCAGATCAGCCGGTCACCCGAAAGCCTCGCCGCACCGGCATGCGGCAAACATCATCAATATCC
>CBIHMD010000033.1:0-12149 GCA_966210655.1 uncultured Thalassospira sp. | reverse complement strand
GGCAGGCGATACTGCGTCAGCGTCGCGCATTCCTGAATGTTCATCATGATCGACGCATCACCGGTAAAGCAGACAACGGTCGCATCCGGGTGGGCAACCTGAACGCCAAGGGCGGCGGGCATGCCATAACCCATGGTGCCAAGACCACCGGACGTCATCCATTCATGCGGATGCTCAAAGCCGAAATGCTGGGCGGCCCACATCTGGTGCTGGCCAACATCGGTGGTGATGTATGTCTTGCGATCACGGGTCAGCGCATGAACGCGACGGATCACGTGCTGCGGCTTGATGATGTCTTTGGGCTGCTTGTAGGACAGGCAATGCTTGCCCCGCCAGCCTTCAATCTCGTCCCACCAGCTATCAAGCGCTTTGGCTTCGATCCGGTGCTGTTTGGCTTTCCAGATTTTCATCATGTCTTCAAGAACATGACCGACATCGCCGATAATGCCGATATCGACCGGGACGTTCTTGTTGATCGAGCTTTGATCAATATCGATCTGGACTTTCTGCGAACCCGGCGAGAAGAAATCAAGATTGCCGGTTACACGGTCATCAAAACGCGCGCCAACCGCAATCATGACATCGCAATCATGCATCGCCATGTTGGCTTCGTACGTACCGTGCATGCCCAGCATGCCCAGATACTGTTTGTCCGATGCCGGATAGGCACCAAGCCCCATCAGTGTCAGCGTGATCGGAATGCCGGTCAAACGGGTGAATTCCGTCAGGACCTTGCAGGCCTGACTGCCGGAATTGATCACGCCACCACCGCAATACAGGATCGGCTTTTTCGCCGATGCCAGCAGTTCCAGTGCTTCCTCGATCTGGCCACGGTCGCCTTTGACAACCGGGTTATAGGTGCGGTGCTGAACCTGTGACGGTTCAAGATACGGTGCCTTGGCAACCAGAATATCTTTCGGCAGGTCGATCACAACCGGACCCGGGCGGCCGCTTGACGCAACGTGGAATGCCTCATGCATCGTGCGGGCAAGCTTGGCGCTGTCCTTCACCAGATAGTTATGCTTGGTGCAGGGGCGGGTGATGCCGGTGGTGTCGGCTTCCTGAAACGCATCATTGCCGATCAGGTGGGTCGGAACCTGCCCGGTCAGGCAGACGACGGGAATCGAATCCATCAACGCGTCGGTAAGGCCGGTAACGGCGTTCGTTGCACCCGGACCACTGGTTACCAGAACAACGCCGACCTTTCCGGTCGAACGTGCGTAACCTTCGGCGGCATGCACGGCAGCCTGTTCATGGCGTACTAGGATATGACGAATCCGGTTTTGCTTAAATATCTCGTCATATAGCGGTAGGACAGCGCCGCCGGGATAGCCGAACACGACTTCCACACCCTGATCGACCAGGGCCTGCAACACTACTTCCGAACCGCTTAAAATACGTTCTGCCATGATTTTCGAGCCTCTTCCTTAGCGACAACAACGTGCCGCGTGATAACCGCGTGGTTGATACATGATCCAATTACCCTTGAACTGGAGTTGAAAAATCCGCCGAAACGGCGGTTTTCCGCCATTTCGACGGCGGAAGGGCCAACCTATCGCCTCACTTTGGCGTGGTCAACAGAAATTGGTGAACATCATTACGCAATTTATCAGCTAAACTTTCCGAATATTGCGCGTCGATGATCTCCTTGTCACTCATCTGATGGCGAAACCACGTTAACTGACGCTTGGCATAACGCCGGGTTTCGCGCTGTGATTTCTCTTTCGCGGTCTCAAGATCGATCTCGCCGGCAAGATAGGCGGCAATCTCGCGCACACCGACGGCTTTCATCACCGGGGCTGTTTCCGGCAGATTTTCGGTCAGAAGCCCCCGGACTTCCTCAATCGCACCCTGTTCGATCATCAAATCAAAACGCCGGTTGCAGCGATCATAAAGGATATCGCGCGGCGGCATGTAACACAGCTTTTTGAAAACCATGCCGTCGGGCGGGGTTGCCATCGGTTTGCGATGCCACGCCGCAAGACCGCGACCGGTCCCGGCCAAAACCTCGGTCGCCCGGATCAGGCGCTGGGTATTTGACGGATCAAGGGTAGCGGCTGTGTCGGGATCACGTTTGGCAAAATCATCGAAAAACGCCTGATGCCCGGCTTTTTCCAGATCAGCGGTGATCTGTTGGCGAATCCCGGCGGGAATATCGGGAATCGGCGCAATCCCCGCCGTCAGGGCATTCAGATACATGCCCGTGCCGCCAGTAATGATCGGAAGCCTGCCGTTTGCATGACATTTGGCAATTTCCGCCATCGCCATGTCGCGCCATTTCCCTGCCGAACATGCCTCGCGGCCGGATAGAACGCCATAAAGCCGATGCGGCGCGCGTGCGATCTCGCTTTCATCGGGGCGTGCGCTTAACACGCGCAGTTCCTTATAAACCTGCATGCTGTCGGCATTGATTACCACACCGTCAAACGCTTCGGCCATATCAAGCGCAAGCGCGGATTTGCCGCTGGCGGTTGGTCCGGCAACGATCAGGACGGGTTGGAAGGGGGCATTAGTCTGGGCCGACATCGGAAAGGCACTTTCAATCATTCAATTTATTTAGGGCGGCCAGTTTATGGGGTTCGACCCGCAAGGCATAGATATTAGCGTCGTCATTACGAGACAAAAACTGCGTAGAGGGAGGCCCTTTGACAAAACGGCCCTTGTCTTTGCTGGTCGCAATACGGATAAAGAGCGCAATATTATTAATCTTTCGCCATGCCAAGGAGCCTGCAATCCATGGATCTGGTCCTTACCCTGATCGCTGCCCCCAATTCGAACGCGCTAGGCGATGATATTGTCGCGCGTGCCAAAACCGTTCTGGCCGGGGCCGGGGCGCGTGTCGGGGATGTTTCGTGGCTGGCGGCGAGCGAGGCGTGCGATATCGGCTTTGCCGGGCTGAGCCTTGATATTGCTGATACGGCCCTTCGCGATGCCGGTCTTGGTGTCGATGCCGTGACTCAGACTGCCAAAACGCGCCGCAAGAAATTGCTGATTGCCGATATGGACAGCACCATGGTCACCGGTGAAACGCTTGATGAGCTGGCGGCCTTTGCCGGGGTCAAGGACCGGGTTGCTGCGATAACCGCGCGGGCGATGAATGGAGAACTGGATTTCGAGGCCGCCCTTGATGAACGGGTCGGGTTGCTGGATGGCATGTCGACCGACATGTTGGCCGAGGCATGGAAAACCGTTGAATATACCGGCGGGGCCAAAACGCTGGTGGCAACGATGAAGGCCAATGGTGCCTACGCTGCCCTTGTGTCGGGCGGATTTGATTTCTTTACCGGTGCCGTGCGCCGCGAACTGGGCTTTGATTTTGATCAGGCCAATGTGCTGATCACCAAAGACGGTACGCTGACAGGCAAGGTGCAGAAACCGGTGCTGGATCGTCAGGCCAAGGTCGATGCGCTTGAAAAACTGTCCGCCCAGCAGGGCATCGGGGTCGAAGATGCCATTGCGGTCGGCGATGGTGCCAATGATCTTCAGATGATTTCACTAGCCGGGACCGGTGTGGCGTTCCATGCCAAACCATCGGTACAGGAACAGGCGCGCATCTGCATCAATCATGGTGACCTGACCGCGTTGTTGTATCTGCAAGGCTATGCCAAATCCGATTTTGTGATCTGATCGGGATAATCATGAAAGTGAATGCAAAAAGGGCGACCTGCAAAGGCCGCCCTTTTTGATTTTTGGAAAGTAAAACCCGAAGGTTTTACTGTTCCTTGTTCAGCGTCAGGCCAAAGTAACGCGGCCCTGCCGAGGTTTCGATCAGCATCAGGATGGTGCGCTTGTCATCATCCATTGCCTTTTTAACCGCATCGGCCACTTCTTCGACCGTTGAAACCGAGCTGTGCGATGCCTCGATAATGATGTCGCCCGGGCGAACACCTTTTTCCGCGGCATAGCTGTCGCTGTTCACGTCGGTCACGATGACACCCTCGGTGCCTTCGGCAAGGTTATAACGGCGGCGCAATTCATCATCGACATTGGCAACCTTGAGGCCAAGTGCCTTGATTTCGGCTTCGGCAATGGCGGCCGGAGCCTGTTCTTCGCCCGGCTGGGCTGCGGTGGCAACGGGCTCTTCTTCAAGCTCGCCAAGCTCGACCTGAACGGTCTGCTTTTCACCGTCGCGCCAGATCACCACATCGACATCCTTGCCGATTTTGGTTTCGGCAACGATCCGCGGCAGGCGGCGCATGCTTTCGACTTCCTTGCCGTCAAACGACAGGATGACGTCGCCCTGTTTGATGCCCGCGGCTTTGGCCGGGCCGTCTTCGGCCACACCGGCAACCATCGCACCGGTCGAACCGTTAAGCCCTACGGAATCAGCGATGTCGTCGGTTACGGTCTGGATGTGAACGCCAAGCCAACCACGACGGGTTCGGCCATATTCCTTAAGCTGATCGATGACGGTCTGCGCAATTGCGGATGGAATGGCAAAGCCGATCCCGACCGAACCGCCGGACGGCGAATAGATCGCGCTGTTGATGCCGATCACATCGCCATCAAGGTTAAACAGCGGGCCGCCCGAATTGCCCCGGTTGATCGAGGCATCGGTCTGGATGAAATCGTCATACGGACCCTGATTGATATCGCGGTTGCGGGCCGAAATGATCCCGGCGGTGACCGTACCGCCAAGGCCAAACGGGTTACCGATCGCCATGGCCCAGTCGCCAATGCGCGAATGATCTGAATCACCCCATTTGACGAATGGAAGTTCTTCCTTCGGTTCGACTTTCAAAAGGGCAACGTCGGTTTTCGGGTCGCGGCCGATCAGTTTCGCCGGAAGGGTATCGCCATCATGCAGTCGCACCGTGATTTCATCGGCACCGTCAATCACATGGTTATTGGTTACGATGTAACCGTCAGCCGAAATGATGAAGCCCGAACCAAGTGCGGTCGCGCGGCGTTGCTGGGGCGTTTGTCCCTGCTGTCCGCCTTCACCCTGTCCATTGCGTTCCATAAAGTCACGGAAAAGGTCTTCAAACGGCGAACCGGGAGGGAACTGGAAGTCCGGTCCCTGACGTTCGGCGATCATTTGGCTGGTCGATATATTTACCACAGTGGGCAGAAGCTTTTCGGCCAGGTCTGCGAAACTTTCAGGAGCGGGGCGAGCGTTCGCAATCTGCGAAACGCTGGTCACGCCAAGAAGAACAATCACCAGCGCAGCGGTAAATTTGCTTCGCGCCGGGTTGTATAATGCTTTTAGCATGTGTCTGATCCTGTTCGTTGCCGCGTTCACGGTATTGAATTTTTGCAGCACGCGATGCTGTTCTTTTGGATAGTTCAAGCATCGCTTAACTAGCCAAGTTAGCGCCGAGTTTGTCAGAAATTTGGCAAGGCTGAGAAAAAACAAGGAATAGCTCGGGTTTTTCTGTGGTTGCGCACAGAAAGGCACTATTGCGCGCAAAATGAACCGGAACTTTTTCCTCAAAGCCAGACCCGCACGCCCCAGATTGCGGCGATGGCAATGACTGCTGCCACAAGGCCGCCGATCCGAAGCTGGGATTCGGGAATTTCCTGCATCAGCTCCATGACACGTTTCGCCCCGCCCGGGAACAGCGAATAAAACATTCCCTCCAGCGCGATGGCCAGAAGAATAGCTGTGGCAAGTTCCTTCATGGGCGTGGACGTTCCGGCGTTTCTATGAACCTGTGTGCGATATAATTATCAACAGGACCTTATTTTCAAACAAAAAAGGGCGACCGGCACACTATGCCGGTCGCCCTAGTGCTTTGTCCAGCACCCGTTTGTCTAGCGCGTTGCGCCAGGTGACGAGTTGTTAAAGTACTGGAAGAATTCAGAATCCGGTGAAATCACCATCGTCGAGCCATCCGAAAGTGCCTCGCGATAGGCTTCAAGTGAACGATAGAACTCGAAGAAGCCGGAATCTTTGCCATAGGCTTCGCCAAGAACGATGTTCCGCTCACCGTCGCCTTCACCGCGCAGGACTTCTGCCTGACGGCGGGCTTCGGCCAGAATACCGACGCGCTCACGATCCGCTTCTGCCTGAATTTTCGCCTTGAGCTCTTCACCCTCGGCGCGAAGCTGTGCGGCTTCGGCGATACGCGAAGAACGCATGCGGTTATACACCGCCTGCGACGTTTCCTGCGGAAGGTCGGTACGACCGATACGAACATCAATCAGTTCGACACCGAATTCCTTTGCAGGTTCCTGTAATGTCGACTGGATTTTTTCCATGATCTGAGCGCGGTTATCCGACAGCATTGCCACAAGCGGAGCCTGTGCCAGTTCGCCACGGATGACAGAGTTCAGACGCTGGCCAAACAACTGTACAAAGTTCGCTGCATTGGTTGCGCGCTGACGGAACTGCAGCGGATCAATGATTTTCCAGCGGGCAAAGCTGTCAACATTGACACGCTTCTGGTCCGACAGAAGAACCTGCTGAACCGGCGGGTCAAGCTCAAGAATGCGGCGCTCGTAATAGTCCACATTCTGGATCGGCAGCTTGAAATGCAGGCCCGGTTCGGAAACCGCATGTACCGGATTACCGAACTGAAGCACCAGCGCCTGCTGGTCCTGACGAACGGTAAACATGCACATGGATGCAACGACGGCACCAATGACGACAACGACGCCGGCAGCAATAAGTTTAGGACTTGCCATTAGTTATTGCCTCCTGCATTCGCGCGTTTCTGGATTTCAGGCAACGGCAGATAGGGAACGACACCGTTTGCGCCTTCACCGTTTTGATCAAGAATGACCTTGTTGGAGTTCTTCAGAACATCCTGCATGGTTTCAAGATACAGACGACGTGTGGTGACATCTTTCGCGGTCAGGTAGGAATTATAAACCGAGATAAAGCGTTCTGCCTCACCCTGAGCATTCTTCACAACCTGATCCTTGTAGGCGCGGGCTTCAAGAACCAGACGTTCTGCTTCACCCTTGGCGCGCGGGATGATGTCGTTACGGTATGCCAGAGCTTCGTTCTGGGAACGATCACGGTCCTGACGGGCACGCTGCACGTCGTTGAACGCATCAATAACGTCACGCGGCGGATCGACTTTCTGCATTTTCACTTCGGCAATGAAAATGCCGGAAGCATAACCATCCATGATGGATTGCAGCAGATTTCGGGTCTGTTCCTCAACACGGACACGACCAACCGTCAGGGCTTCTTCCAGATTGGTTTTACCGATGACTTCGCGGATCGCACTTTCAGATGCCAGCTTGATGGTGTTTTCCGGATCGCGAACATTAAACAGATAGGCACCGGCATCGCTGATGCGCCACTGAACGACATAATCAATGTCGATAATGTTCTGATCGCCGGTCAGCATCAGGCTTTCTTCGGGGACGTCACGCGCGCCACCGGTGCCGGTACCGTTACCACGATATCCGATCTCGATCTGGTTGGTGCGTTCGACGTTCGGCTTGATCACTTCGCCAATCGGGGCGGGCAGGAAATAATTCAGACCCGGACCGGTTGTGCCAACCCATTTGCCAAACAGAAGTGTAACACCCTGTTCGCCCGGCTGGACGCGATAGAAACCAGTCAAAAGCCACAACCCGATGATGGCGATGCCAATCAGGACAATGCCCTTGTAACTGCCGCCACCGCCACCGGGGAACAGCCGTTTCAGGCGTTCCTGGGCCTTGCGGATCATTTCGTCAAAATCGGGGGAGGCATTGCCACCGCCGCCACCGCCACCCTGGGGACGCTGTCCCCACGGATTGCGGCCGCCGCCATTGTTTCCGCCACTGCCCCAGGGGCCGCCGCCCCCTTGTGAATTCCAAGGCATCGAGTGTCTTCCTCTTCTTGCCGTTCGGTGTTTATTTTATGCTTACCGAGCTTAGGGTCTGACCCTAAGGCATGATCCCGTTAATTACATCCCCGATTGCTTGCTAATTGTGGCCATATGACCTATTTGCGCATCAAGCACCGTCTGAAATCTTTGATCCGGACAGTGTTGCATGTAATTAATGGGGCCACGCCCTAAGGCCTTATATGACAGCTTGTCCTGCAAAACAACGATACGCGCCTGCAAGTTCTGTGCGATCACGGACTTAAGCCAATTTTCGGAGACTGCAATATGACCTCGCCCGACCGGGAACGCATTACCGAAGCCCTTTCCAGTGTTATCGATCCGGCTGACGGCAAGAGTATCGTCGAAAAGGACATGGTTCAAGGCATTGATATTCATGAGGAAATAGTCAATGTCATGATTGCCGTCGATCCGGAACGCGGGGCGTCTCTCGAAGATTTGCGCCTTGCTGCCGAACGTGCCGTTGCCAATGTGAACGGGGTCACAACGGCCCGTGTGGCCCTTACGGCAGAACGTCCGAAGGGGGCTTCTGCCCCGGCGAAAGGTGATCATTCGCATCCCCATTCCCATGGCCATACACATGGGGCGCAACGCTCCGGACCGCAAGCAGGCCAGCAGGTTGGACAACGCCCGCAAGGTGCGGCGCAAAAGCCGCTTGAACTGCCAACTGTCCGTTCGATCATCACCGTTGCCTCGGGCAAGGGCGGGGTTGGCAAATCGACAACCTCGGTCAATCTGGCGCTGTCACTGGCGGCCAAGGGGCTGAAGGTCGGTCTGCTGGATGCCGATATCTATGGCCCCAGCCTGCCGCGCATGATGGGGCTTCGCGATGCCAAGCCAACTCATTCCGACAAGGAAGGTAAAATGGTGCCTCCATCGGCATTTGGCATCCGAATCATGTCGATCGGGTTCCTTGTCGATGAAGAACAACCGGTGATCTGGCGCGGACCGATGGCGATGGGTGCACTTGAGCAGCTTCTGCGCGACAGCGACTGGGGCGAACTTGACGTTCTTG
Organism: uncultured Thalassospira sp.; assembly: GCA_966210655.1. Lineage (GTDB taxonomy): Bacteria > Pseudomonadota > Alphaproteobacteria > Rhodospirillales > Thalassospiraceae > Thalassospira. Next base: position 3,347 of record CBIHMD010000033.1, on the reverse strand, counting down.
TCGTCGACATGCCGCCGGGCACGGGCGATATTCAGCTTTCGATGGCGCAGCGCGTACCGGTTACGGGGGCGGTGATCGTATCCACCCCGCAGGACATTGCCCTTTTGGATGCGCGCAAGGGGCTGAATATGTTCCGCAAGGTCAATGTGCCGGTCATGGGCCTGATCGAGAATATGAGCTATTACAAATGCCCGGAATGCGGCCATGTCGATCATGTCTTTGACCATGGTGGTGCCCGCAAGGCCGCCGATGAACTGGGTGTGCCCTTCTTGGGCGAAATCCCGCTCGACCTTAAAATCCGGCTGGGCGCGGACGAAGGCAAACCGATCATTCATACCGATCCGGACGGTGAACATTCCAAGGCCTATGGCGCGATTGCCGACAAGATTGCCACGGCAATTGACGAACGTGTGGGACCGAAAACGGCACCCAAGAAAAGTCTGTTTCCGAAAATCAGCTTCCGTTAGGTCCCTGCTTTTCGATCAGTAATTGCTGGCATTCTGCAACACATCCTCGGTGATGCGTTGCAGGGTGCCGTTTTCGCGCAACTCTTTAATCGAACGATTGATTGCGGTCATCATCGAGATGGCCGGTGATGCGCGGTTGAAAACGATATAGGTCGGGTTTTCGCGGATGGGGTTCTCGCCGCGCGTGACTGTATCATCCAGTTTCAGCCGCTTGACCCAGACATCACCTGCCTCGGCAATGGCAATCACGGTGTCGACCCGGCCCAGTTCCAGCATCTGAAAATTCTGCTCATCCCCGGATGCCTCGGATGCGTTAAATACGCCTTGTTTCCGGGCATTGTCGATTTCATCTCCGTAACTCCATCCGCGAATGACGCCAACCGTCTGGCCGCGCAGATCGTCAATATCGCCGGGACCGCCAAACGCGTTCTGGCGTTGATAGAGCATCAGCCGTTCAATATGAATCGGATCGGAGAAGAAATATTTCTTCTGGCGTTCAAGGTTCTTGTAAATTCCGGCAACCCCGCCTTTGTTGACATCCAGGTTTTCAATCGCGCGTTTCCACGGCACCGCGACGATATCGACATCGATCCCTGCATGAAGAAAAATCGCCCGGATCAGGGCGGGATAGATGCCCGCCGCCGCATCCCCGGCGCGATACATGAAGGGCGGATTGGCTTCGTCGACATAAATGGTTTCGGCACGGCTTTGCGTCGCCGGCATCAGGATCGCAAAGGCCATGCCGGCGACAATTAGCGGTGTGGCAAGCAATTTTGCCGGGAATGTCATTCTGGCCCCTGATGATGCTTCTGTACCGTACAGAAGACATGGGGCGTCAAGATGCCGGGGACAAGGAATGCTGCGCGATTGCGCGATATTCCAGTAACGTGATACCCAGCACGGACAGTGTCTGGATAATGACAAAACCATATCCGGTGGCGGTGGGGGCACCGACCGGGACGATCAGAACCGCAAGACTGGCCAGAATCCAGCCCAGATTTCCCATAACGATCAATCGGACAAGAAAGCTGTTCGGACGGGCCTGCCGTCCGGTAGCAAACATCAAAACGGCACATGGAAACAGGGTGATCCCGGCATAAAGCAGCAAATCGGTCGGCAGGCCCAGCAGGCCAGCAAGGAAAGTGTTGCCGATGCACAGCAGCAGGCCGAAGGCCAGACAGGTTGCCGCGTCAAGCATCAGGACGGTTTTCAGCATTTTGTTTGGCACATCAATAGACATCTTTTGACCTTTCGGTTGGTTGTGGTTCGCGAACCTTGCCGAAAAGCGGGAATGAATACGATTACCTGACAGGTAATGTTTGTTCGAATTGATCGGTGTTAGGATTACGCCATCAATAATGACGGTGATCTGATGAACGCGATAAAACCCGATCCGTTTGGCAATGTTCTTAAAGTCTGGCGCAAACAGCGCCGAATGAGCCAGCTTGACCTTGCAAGCGAGGCCGAGATATCGACCCGGCATCTGAGCTTTCTTGAAACCGGACGGGCCAAGCCCAGCCGGGACATGGTTTTGCATCTGTCGGAATGCCTTGATGTGCCGCTTCGCGAACGTAATGCGATGCTGATCGCCGGGGGCTTTGCCCCGATCTATGCCGAACACGATCCTGGCACCGAACAGTCGGCGGCAATCCGGGCGGCGGTGGATCAAATCCTTACCGCGCATGAACCCTATCCGGCCCTTGCCATGGACCGGCACTGGAACATGATAGCAGCAAACCGGATTGTCCCCCTTTTGCTTGGCGGGGTTGATCCTGACTTTCTTAAACCGCCGGTCAATATCCTGCGGCTGAGCCTGCATCCGAAGGGGCTTGCTCCTCAGGTTGCGAATTACGCCGAATGGCGCGACCATTTGCTCGATCGATTGCGTCGCCAGATTGCGGTGACGGCGGATGCAAAACTGCGAGGCCTTTATGACGAAGCCAGCCGTTATCATGCGCCCGCAAATGCAGGCGAGACGGATGCTTCTGACGGGGCAGGGGACCTGGCCGGGCTTGTCGTGCCACTGGTTTTACAGACTGATGCCGCTGAGCTTCGCTTTGTCAGCACAACCACGGTTTTTGGCACTCCGGTCGAGGTTACCTTGTCCGAACTTGCCATTGAAACGCTATTGCCTGCGGATGCCCAAACCGCGGGTATCTTACGGGAATTGACATCAGGTCTAGAGTGATAGTTGTGACCCGATGACTTCCTCTTTCGTTGAATGGGCTACAGAGGACAAAACAAAACCGGCAGACGATGTCTGCCGGTTTGAATGTGTGAGGCTATGATGGTGTAATTCAGATTGACGAAGTGCCGTAACGCGGTGCGTTGCGTTGTGCATTGGTGCCGGCCTCAGCATAGGCCTGACTTGCCTGCGCGGTCTGAGTGACCTGCGACTGAAGGACCTGTTCATCGCGTTCTGGCGTTGTATCGGTCGCTTCCTTGGCCGTGTTGTTTTCAAACAGTTCGGTCAGGCGGGCTTCGATGGATTTAAGCCCCTCGTTCAGGCGGTTTTCGGTTTCGTTGATATTGCCGTTGATCGTGTCGTTCAGGGCATTAATCCCGTCAAGGAATTCACGCGCCTGTTCAAGGCCCTTGGCGATGCCTTCGCTGGCCTGATCGAAAATCTCGCGCGCGTCTTCCTCGCTTCCGGCATTGGCGGCGATCAGATCGCCGACACGGGCAAGGATACGATCAGCCACCGCTTCGGGGGTGTAATCGGACGGATCTACACCCTGGATCGAAAGGCCGGTCGAAGACAGGCTTTCATTGATTGCCGAAACGATCTGGTCGGCCGACAGAAGATTGGCTGATTGTGAAGAAAGAGAAACCGAGGTCGCACTGGCAAAAGAGGAGGCAATAGAATTGTTCGACCCGGAT
>CBIHMD010000032.1:0-12171 GCA_966210655.1 uncultured Thalassospira sp. | reverse complement strand
GCGACGATTGGGATAGCCGGTCAGTTCGTCAATATGGGCAAGCCGCAGGATATCCTCGCGGTTTTTTTTGCGTTCGCTGATATCGGTAAAGATCGATGCATACTGGCTGATCTGGCCATCCGCATCGCGGATCGCGATGATCGAAAGCCATTCGGGATAAATTTCGCCCGATTTGCGGCGGTTCCAGATTTCGCCTTCCCATTTTCCCAATCGCGCAATATCGCGCCACATCGCGGCATAAAATTCCGGGGACTGGCGCCCGGATTGCAGGATATTCGGGTTCTTGCCGATCACATCGCTGGCGGTGTAGCCGGTTACGCGGGTAAAGGCAGGATTGACCAGTTCGATCGTGCCATCGGCGGCACAGACCATGATCCCGTCGGGCGAGGTTTCAATGATCTTGTCTGCCAGAAACAGTGACCGGCGTGCCGCACTCAGTTCGATATCGCGGCCTTCCATCACGGACCTGAGATGGGCGAAATAATCCTGTTCGATAAATTCCAGCAGATCGGCGAAGGACAGAACACCGATCACGTTGCCGGTTTCATCAATGACGGCGAGGTGGCGGATATGTTCGGCCAGCATCGTGTCGCGGGCATTGTACAGACTGGCCCTGGCAGAAATGACGCGCAGTGGACGGCTGGCGACTTCGGTGGCCGGTTTTGCATGATCACCGTTGGCAAGATTGCGCAGGATATCGCGTTCGGTGATGATCCCGGTGTGATCGAGCATCGCAACCGGGTCGGTTGCAACCGACGGATCATAAACAATCGCGCAGTCGCATTTGGCATCATGCATGCGCGCACGCAGTTCCGACATTGGAATATTGCCATCGACAAAGATTGTCGTGCGGCGGATGGCAGCACCAACATCCCCATCGCCAAGCTTGCGCCAGCTTCCCTGCTGACGGATCAGATCAGACTGGCTGATGATCCCAGCCAAGCGGTTTTCCGCATCCACAGTGACCAGATGGCGGACATGGCGTTCGCGCATGCGGATGATCGCGGCCTCGGGTGTCGCATGGACCGAAATGCTGTGAACGGGTGCTGACATCCATTTTGATATCGGCTCGTTCATGGTGGCTTCGCAGTCAGCGGGCAGGGACAGGCAGTCCTTTTCCGTCCAGATTCCGACCGGCAGATGATCCCTGGTGACAATGATGGAGCTGCAATTGGCTTCGCGCATCATGTCGATGGCCTGACCAACGATGGTTTCCGGCCCGCATCGCAAAACAATGCCGGGGGAAATCGTGCCTACGGTCAGGTGGGGAGGCTTGCCATCCGAAAAGCTGGGGCGCGTCATGATAACCTGTTGCTGTCCAAATCCTGTCTGGCACCCGGTTTGCGGGCATTATTTTTCTAGCCTTATCCCTAGCAAATCGTCGGGACGGCTGACTTGTTATAAATCAATGCACGGATGTGATTTGGATTTGTCGCAATTCAAAAGTGCAAGACTGTTGTAAAAACACCCCCGCCTTTGAAAGACGGGGGTGTTTCGCATTCAGTCAGCCTTTGATTTCAGGTGAAATCAGGCCGCTTTCATCATGTTACGCAGAACGAACTGCAGAATGCCGCCGTTCTGGTAGTAAAGGACTTCGTTTTCGGTATCGATACGGCAGGTGGCAATGACCTCTTCGGTGGAGCCATCCTTGCGCGTGATACGAACCGTAACGTCCTGCATCGGATTGATACCGTTGCCGATACCCAGAACGTCGAAGACTTCGGTGCCATCCAGCTTGTAGGTCGCGCGACCTTCACCATTCTTGAACTGCAGCGGCAGGACGCCCATGCAGACCAGGTTGGTGCGGTGGATACGTTCGAAGCTTTCAGCCAGAACAGCTTTGACGCCGAGCAGGTTGGTGCCTTTGGCTGCCCAGTCACGGGACGAACCGGTGCCGTATTCCTTACCAGCGATGACAACCAGCGGGGTGCCTTCTGCCTGGTAACGCATGGCAACATCATAGACCCAGCCCTGTTCGCCGGACGGGTAATGAACCGAAACACCACCTTCGGTGCCCGGTGCCATTTCGTTGCGGATACGAATGTTGGCAAAGGTGCCGCGCATCATGACTTCGTGGTTCCCGCGGCGTGCGCCGTAGGAGTTGAAGTCGCGAACTTCGACGCCATGAGCCTTGAGGTATTCACCCGCCGGGCTTTCTGCCTTGATCGAACCGGCCGGAGAAATGTGGTCGGTGGTGACAGAGTCAGCAAGGATCAGGAGCGGGCGTGCGCCATGAACTTCCGAGAACTCACCCGGTTCTTTCGCCATATTGACGAAGTAGGGCGGGTTCTGGACGTAGGTCGATTTGCCATCCCAATCGAAGGTTTCGCCTTCGGTGACTTCGATTTCCTGCCACGGTTTCGGGCCGGCAAAGATGTTGTCGTAACGATCCTTGTACATCGAAGCAGAGATCGAGGACGCGATGGTGTCCGCGATTTCCTTGTTGGTCGGCCAGATGTCTTTCATGAAGACGTCTTTGCCGTTCTTGTCGGTTCCGATCGGGTCTTTGTTCAGATCGACCTTCAGGTTACCGGCAAGGGCATAGGCAACAACCAGCGGCGGGGAGGCAAGGTAGTTTGCCTTGACCTGCGGGCTGATGCGGCCTTCGAAGTTACGGTTGCCCGACAGAACGGCGGTAACGAGCATGTCGTTACCGTCAATTGCGTCGATGATCGGGTCGGCCAACGGACCGGAGTTCCCGATACAGGTGGTGCAACCGAAACCGGCAACGTTAAAGCCGAGCTTGTCGAGATAGGACTGCAGGCCGGCTTTTTCGAGATAGTCGGCAACCACCAGCGAGCCCGGTGCGAGCGAGGTTTTCACCCACGGTTTGCGCTGCAGGCCGAGTTCGACCGCTTTTTTCGCCAGCAGGCCGGCTGCGATCAGCACGCTCGGGTTCGAGGTGTTGGTGCAGGACGTGATGGCGGCAATAACGACGTTACCGTCTTTCATTGCGAAGTTTTCGTTCGAAACCGGAACAGAACGATCCGCATCAACACCCGGTGCCATGTCGGCAAAGGTTTTGGTGAAGCTTGAAACGGCATCTTTCAGCAGAACGCGGTCCTGCGGACGTTTCGGACCGGACAGGGCCGGTTCAACGGTCGAGATGTCAAGCTCAAGGGTAGCGGTATATTCGGCTTCGAAGCTCGGGTCGCGCCACATGCCCTGTTCTTTGGCATATGCTTCGACCAGTGCGATCTGTTCTTCGGAACGGCCGGTGTTACGCATGTAGTTCAGCGTTTCATCGTCGATCGGGAAGAAGCCGCAGGTCGCACCATATTCCGGTGCCATGTTACCGATGGTCGCACGATCCGGCAGGCTCATATGGTCAAGCGCGTCGCCATAGAATTCGACGAACTTGCCAACAACGCCCTTCTCGCGGAGCATCTGAACGACGCGCAGCACGAGGTCGGTTGCGGTGATGCCTTCTTTCATCGAGCCGGTCAGTTTGAAACCTACGACTTCGGGGATCAGCATCGAGATCGGCTGACCGAGCATTGCTGCTTCGGCTTCGAGACCGCCAACACCCCAGCCCAGAACGGCAAGGCCGTTGACCATGGTGGTATGGGAATCGGTACCGACCAGCGTATCGGGATAGGCAACGGTTTTGCCGTTGTCATCTTCGCCGGTCCAGACGACCTTGGCGAGATGTTCGACGTTCACCTGGTGACAGATACCAGCCCCCGGCGGAACGATACGGAAATTGTTGAACGCATTCTGGCCCCAGCGCAGGAACTCGTAGCGTTCGCCGTTACGTTCGAACTCGACTTCCATGTTTTTGTCGAGCGCGTCGTCGGTGCCGAAGAAGTCGATCATGACCGAGTGGTCAATGACGAGGTCAACCGGTGAAAGCGGGTTCACCTTCTGGGCGTCGCCGCCCATCTTGACGACGGCATCGCGCATCGCGGCAAGGTCAACAACAGCGGGAACGCCGGTGAAGTCCTGCATCAGGACGCGGGCCGGACGATAGTTGATCTCGTGCGAGCTCGAACGGGATTTGAGCCACGCGACGACAGCTTTGACATCGTCGGTTTTGACAGTGAAATCGTCTTCGTAACGCAGAAGGTTTTCCAGAACGACCTTCAGCGTAAACGGAAGTTTGGAAACGTCGCCGATTTTCTCGGAAGCCACTTTGAGGCTGTAATAGTCGTAGGATTTATCCCCGACCTTCAGCGTGCGGCGCGTTTGCAGGTTGTCTTTGCCACAAATGGACATCAGACCCTCCTCAAGGTGGTTAAAGGGCTTGTCGTGACAAGACACCCCGACCGTCGGAGCGCCGAGCGGTGGGCTATCTGTATCTCGTGACGCGGGTCACGGCTACATATGTATGTGCCACGGGGTTACACCACAATTCCCCCCGAAAGTCCAGACCCGCAAAAGGGTCATTCTTGAAATCCCTGCGATAACAACGAATTGGTGAATGGCGGGTGTGTAATGGCAATCAGAAGGTATCTGATTCGGGTGAAAAACGCCGTAAATCCGTCCGGGCATTGTTTGCGAGTCCATAGGATCATCGCCAAATCTGGAAAGACTCGAATGTAGGGGATGCCCTGTACTATCGGGAGAAACCCTGTCCAAAGGGAACGAATCGGGTGATCGCCTGAATGCCGCAGGGGACAATTTTCGCGTTTGTCAGAACACAGTTGGTGCAGCGCGAACAGGAAGTGAAATGTTGCAATGCAATAATTTTTGATCTTTCGATATGTGGGTTGTGTCGTGATGACCTTACGGAATTATAGGTGGAAATGCATTCATCAGACCAGAACGCAAAAATTGTGCAGCGCGAATTTGTGAAAAGTCTCAATCCGTTGCTGTGCAACACGTTGACGTGATTTGCTGAAATTGGTACTTAAATACGTATTAAATGTGTCAAGCCCGGTTTCCGTAAGGTCCGGGGCAAATAAAAACCGGCACATCATCAGGGAAACTGAACAAGAGGCACGGGGTATCCACCTTTGATCCGGTCAACCGGACACAAGGATGCCTGCGGCCCAAGTCAGGGAGGATAAGCGACGTTATGACGTCACAGGGTCCCATCTTGCAGATCAGCGACGTGTCGCTTGTGTTTGGCGGCGTGCGCGCGCTGAGCGATGTCAGCTTTTCCGTCCAGCCCGGCGAGCTGTTTTCAATCATTGGTCCGAACGGGGCTGGCAAGACATCGATGCTTAACTGCATTTCGGGTCGCTATCAGCCGACCACCGGGTCCGTTGCCTTCAAGGGGAAGGATGTCACGGGGCTTAAACCCAATGATCGTGCCGAGCTGGGCATTGGCCGTACCTTCCAGAACCTGGCTCTTTTTGGCCATATGAGTGTGCTTGATAACATCATGGTCGGGCGGCACCATCTTTTGAAAAACAATTGCCTGACCGGGCCGCTTTACTGGTTTTCCGGCGCGCAGAAGGAAGAGCTTGAACATCGGCGCTTCTGCGAGGACGTGATCGACTTCCTTGAAATTTCCCATATCCGCAAGGCAACGGCGGGAACGCTGTCCTATGGTCTGCGCAAGCGTGTCGAACTGGCGCGCGCGGTGGCGTTGCGCCCTGATCTGATCCTGCTTGATGAACCGATGGCGGGCATGAACCTCGAAGAAAAAGAGGACATGGCGCGCTTTATCATCGATCTGAACGAAGAATGGGGCATGACGGTTGTCATGATCGAACATGACATGGGGGTGGTGATGGATATCTCCAACCGGGTCATGGTTCTTGATTTCGGACGCAAGATTGCGGCCGGCCTGCCCGAAGAAGTCATGGCCAACAAGCATGTCAAAAAGGCCTATCTCGGCGAAGACGATGACGCAACCGATGAAGACGAGCAGGTGGCCTGAACATGAGCAGCAATACCCCCGATTATGCCGATGTGCAGGTGCTTGATACCTTTCCGAAGGTGCTGGCTTATAACGCGCGCCACTGGGGCGACGAAATTGCCATGCGCGAAAAGGAATTCGGCATCTGGCAGGAATTCACGTGGAAAGATTATAACGACCGCGTCAAATGGATGGCGCTTGGTCTGCGCGATATGGGCATCAAGCCCGGTGATGTGATCGGCGTTATCGGCGAAAACCGCCCGGAATGGGTTTGGGGCGAAATCGCCGCCCATGCCCTGCGCGCCATGTCGGTCGGTCTGTATCAGGACAGCCTTCATGAAGAAGTCGCCTATCTGATTACCTATTCCGGCGCGCGGGTTCTGATCGCCGAGGACGAGGAACAGTGCGACAAGCTTCTGGAACTGGCAGACCAGATTCCGACGGTTGAACATATCGTTTATTGCGATCCGCGCGGGATGCGGAAATACGAAGATCCGCGCCTGATGGATATCGAAAAGCTTTATGAGCTTGGCCGTGCGGTCGAGGCAAAAGATCCCGGTGCCTATGACGTGATGGTGGCCGATACGCGCGGTGATGAATGCGCGATCCTGTGCACCACATCGGGCACGACGTCCAAGCCGAAAATGGCGATGCTGAATGCCGGTGATTTCCTTGATCACTGTGCGGCCTATTTGCGGGCCGATCCGAAATATCCGGGTGATAATTATGTTTCGGTTCTGCCGCTGCCATGGATCATGGAACAGGTTTATGTCGTCGGTCAGTCGCTGATCAGCCGCCAGATCGTCAATTTCGTCGAAGAACAGGAAACCATGATGGCCGATCTTCGCGAGATCGGACCGAACTTCGTCCTGTTGGCGCCGCGCGTCTGGGAAGCCATTGCCGCCGATGTGCGGGCCCGCATGATGGATGCGACCCTGTTCAAACAGAAAATGTATGATTTCGGCATGGCTTTGGCGCGTACCGCCCTTGACGGCGGTGGCCATTCCAGGGTTGCCGATGTTCTGTTGATGAATGCGTTAAAGGACCGGTTGGGCTTTTCCAATTTGCGGTCTGCTGCGACAGGCGGGGCGGCGATGGGGCCGGAAACCTTCAAGTTCTTCCATGCGATGGGGGTGCCGTTGCGCCAGCTTTACGGGCAGACCGAACTTTGCGGTGCCTATACCATCCATCAGCCCGGCGACATTGATTTCGATACGGTCGGGCGTGCGTTTGATAATTCGGAAATCAAAATCATCAATACCGATGAAAACGGCGTTGGTGAAATTGTTGCGCGCACATCGGGGATGTTTACCAGTTACTATAAAAATCAGGCTTCCTATGACGAGGATGTCCGCGATGGCTGGATGCATACGGGCGATGCCGGTTACTTCAAGGAAGGCAACAAGCATCTTGTGGTGATTGATCGCCTGAAAGATCTGGCGGAAACATCCAAAGGTGTGCGTTTCTCGCCGCAGTTTATTGAAAACAAACTTAAATTCTCGCCCTTCATTGCCGAGGCCGTGATCCTTGGCAAGGGATTGCCGTTCCTGTCGACCATGATCTGCATCCGTTATTCGATCATGGCGAAATGGGCCGAGCAGCGCGGGATTGCCTTTACCAACTATACCAATCTGTCAGCCCAGCCGCAGGTCTATGACATGATCGTTGATGAAATCCGTCAGGTGAATGAAACCCTGCCGGAAGCCCAGCGCATCAAGCGGTTCCTGCTGCTTTACAAGGAACTGGATGCCGATGACGGCGAACTGACGCGTACCCGCAAGGTCCGGCGCAGCGTGGTTGCGGAAAAATACGCCGACATCATCGACGCGGTTTATGCCGGCAATGAAAAGGTTGATATCGACACCATGATCACCTTCCAGGACGGGTCGAAAACCCGCATCCAGACAAGTGTGAAGGTCGTCGATCTGGACGGGGACAAGGCCGCACAGACGGCCCCCAAAGCCGCCGAATAAGGCAGCGATAAAACAGTGCGCCCCAAATGCCATAAAGGTTGCGGGGCCGCCATTACAGGGATGGCAACATGAATTTCGAACTTCTGTTCCAGCTTCTGCTTAACGGGCTGATTGTCGGAACATTGTATGGCGTGGTCGCCATGTGTTTCGTGCTGATTTACAAATCGACCCAGATCGTGAACTTCGCACAGGGCGAGTTTCTTTTGATCGGGGCATGGGTCTGTTATGCGTTTCTGGTGGAAATGCAGATGCCCTTCTGGCTTGGGTTCCTGTTCACATTGCTGTTCATGATGGCGTTTGGCATTGTTCTGCAAATGGTGGTGCTGCGCCCGATGATTGGCGAGCCGATCATTTCGGTGATCATGGTGACGATCGGGCTTTCGATCTTTTTCCAGGCGGCAACGAAATGGATATTCGGTGCGACCACCGCGACCTATCCGCAGGTGTTCAGCGAACGGTCGATCAACCTTTTCGGCATGCAGATCGAAACCGCCTATATCATGAGTTTCGTGATCTCGCTGGTGATCATGGCGGCGTTCTACTGGTTCTTCAAATATTCCAAGCTGGGCCTTGCGATGCGGGCCACTGCCTTTGACCAGCAGGTCGCGCAAAGCCTTGGTATTTCCGTCAAAACCGTATTTGCCATGTCCTGGGCGATTTCGGCCCTGGTGTCGGGTGTCGCCGGTATCGTGATCGGGATGGTCAACGGGGTTTCATCCGCGCTTTCGGTCATCGGGATCAAGGTGTTTCCGGCCGTCATTCTGGGCGGGCTTGATTCCATTGTCGGTGCCGTCGTCGGCGGGGTGATTATCGGTCTTCTGGAAAACACCGCCGAGTTTGTCGACGGGCAGTATCTGCACTGGGGCAACCTGTTTTAGATCGCACCGTTTTATGTGCTGATCATCATTCTTTGCATCAAGCCATACGGTCTGTTTGGCACCAAAGACATCGAACGCATCTAAGGGGCGGAGTAATAGGTTATGGCTGGATTTTCGATGCGTCCCTGTGGTGATTTTCGGACCACCTATCGGCAGGATACGCGGATTTTCGACACCACCGTTGTCCGCAATGCGGCGATTTTGGGTGTGATTGCAACCGCCCTGATCCCGTTTGTTCTGGATGGTTATTACGTCAATCTGTTCATTCAGATCTCGTACTTTGCCATTGCTGCCCTTGGTCTGAATATTCTGGTTGGCTTCACCGGGCAGATTTCATTGGGGCATGCGGCGTTCTTTGGCTTTGGGGCGTTTGCGTCGGCCTGGATCAACAATACGACCGGTATTCCGGTTTTGCTGTCGATCCCGCTGGCGGGTCTTATGACGGCGGCGGTCGGGCTTTTGTTCGGTCTGCCTGCGGCCCGGATCAAGGGGCTTTATCTGGCGATTGCGACATTGGCAGCCCAGTTCATCCTCGAAGATTTCTTTGCCCGGGCCGACTGGTTTACCGGCGGGTCTTACGGGGCGGCGGCGAACCCGGTCAATGTGTTCGGCTATGAAGTGCTGGATGATTTCAGCTTCTTCTATGTCTGCCTGTTCTTCCTCGTGATCATGTATCTGCTGGGCACGAACCTGATGCGGACCCGTGATGGCCGCGCCTTTGTTGCCGTGCGGGATCATTATCTTTCGGCGGAAATCATGGGCATCAATCTGACGAAATACCGTCTGATGAGCTTTGCGATTTCATCGTTCTATGCCGGGATCGGCGGGGCGATGTACGGCCACTATCTTGGCTTTGTCTCGGCCGAGGGCTTTACCATCCTGCTGTCGATCCAGTTTCTGGGCATGATCATCATTGGCGGACTTGGCTCGGTCAAGGGCACGCTGATGGGGACCGTCTTTATGGTTCTGCTGCCGGAAGTCATGGAAAACGGCGTGGGACTTCTGAGTGTTTTCGAATGGGCCAATTCGACGGCTGTGACCGACGGGCTGGCTTATATCAAGGAGATGGCGATCGGTCTGGCCATCATCCTTTTCCTGATCTTCGAGCCGGACGGGCTTGCGCACCGTTGGCAGCAGATCAGGGCGTACTGGAAGCTTTATCCCTTCTCGTACTGATAATTACCGCCGAAACCCGCTCCGCTAAAAAACACAAAGGGGCAGGATCAAAATCGGGGGAGACCGGGAGGCTATATCGTTGATGAAAACGTCCAAGGGAGACGTCGTGATGAAAAGACTGATTGCTGCAACCGCGATGGTTGCAACTGGCCTGTCGGTAACGGCAGCCAAGGCAGACGAAGTATTTGTCGGCCATCTGATGGATATTACCGGTGCCACCGGCTTCATCGGCAAGTTTTATGCCGACGGGGTTCGCGATGCACTGTCTTATGTCAACACCCATGGCGGGATTGACGGCACGGTTCTGGATTCTGAATCGGTCGATTACGCCTACAAGGTGCCGCAGGCTATTGCGAACTATAAAAAATGGCGTTCGCGCAATGAAATGGTCGCCATGCAGGGCTGGGGCACGGGCGATACCGAAGCCCTGATCAGCTTTGTGGCCCAGGACAAGGTGCCGGTCTATTCCGCATCCTATTCCGGCCATCTGACCGATCCGACCGCGAAAAACCCGAAAACCGCAAAACCGGCCCCCTATAACTTCTTCTATGGCGCATCCTATTCCGATGCCTGCCGTGCAATGGTTCAGTGGGCTGCCGAAGACTGGAAAACATCGGGTGGTTCTGGCAAGCCGATATTCTCGCATATCGGGGATAACCATCCGTATCCGAACGCCCCCAAAGAAGCCTGTGCGGAATATGCGACCGAACTTGGTTTTGAAGTGACCGAGCCGGTTGTTGTTTCGATGAAGCCGGGCGATTTCAAGGCGCAATGCCTGACGATCAAGGAAGCCGGAACCAATTATGGGTATCTTGGTAACCTCGGCCCGTCGGTGGTTTCGCTGGTGAAATCGTGTGACACGGTTGGCGCGTCCCCGAAATGGCTCGCCAATATCTGGGCGGGTGACTTTGAAACGCTGAAAACCATCGGCGATGTTGAAAACTATGTCTTCCCGGCCATGACCAGCTTCTGGACCGACGAGGGCGTACCGGGCATGGAACTGGTGCGTGAAATCTCGAAAATGTCGGACAGCTCTGGCGAGCAGTTCCGTACGCACCACTATATCCGTGGCATTTGCTCGGTCTATTACATGAAAGAAGCCATGGAATGGGCCAAGGCCAATGGCGGCATCACCGGCGAAAACATCAAGGCCGGGATGTATGCCCGCACCGACTGGGTGCCGAAAGGTCTTGAAGGTGTCTGCATGCCGGCAACCTGGACAGCCGAAGATCATCGCGGCATCAACACCGTGAATATCTATAACGGCAGTGCCAAGGGTGGTGAACCGACGGTCGAAAAACTGACCACGGTAACCCTGCCGCGTCGTGACGACTGGCTCGGCTATTAAGTCGTAACCAGAAGACGGATGTCTCCCGAAGGTGTTCGGGGCGGGGTGGCGAAAAGCGCGCCCGCCCCGGCACCGGGAGATGTAATCAGAACGTGATTGAAGGGGACACCATGGCAGAGCCCGCCCGCAAGATCGAAACCGCAGAACCGTTGCTGTCGGTCAACAATATCGAAGTCGTGTATGACGAGGTCATCCTTGTGCTGCGCGGGGTATCGCTTGAAGTTCCGCAGGGCAAGATTGTGACCCTTCTGGGCCCGAACGGTGCCGGGAAATCGACCACGCTTAAGGCCATTTCGGGTTTGCTCAAGACCGAGGATGGCAAGGTTACCCGTGGTGATATCAATTTCATGGGGCAGCAGATTGCCAATGGCAGCCCCGAGGATATCGTGCGTGCCGGTCTGTTTCAGGTCATGGAAGGCCGCCGTATCATCGAAGACATGACCTGTGTTGAGAACCTTCGGCTTGGCGCCTATACCCGCAAGGACAAGGGCGTTAAGGACGATATCGATATGGTATTTGAATATTTTCCACGCCTTCGCGAACGGACCGGCCTTGCAGGCTACCTGTCGGGCGGGGAACAGCAGATGCTGGCAATCGGTCGGTCGTTGATGGCGCGCCCGAAAATGATTTTGCTTGATGAACCTTCGATGGGTCTGTCACCCTTGCTGGTGAAAGAAGTGTTCGGGATCATCGAAAAGATCAACCGCGAGCAGGGCATCACCATGCTGATCGTTGAACAGAACGCCAATTTTGCGCTGAAGGTTGCCGATTACGGTTACATCATGGAAAGCGGCAAGGTGGTTCTGGATGGCACCCGTGACGAGCTTCTGAACAACGAAGACGTCAAGGAATTCTATCTTGGCGGTGGTTCGGAAGACCGCAAAAGCTTCAAGAACATCAAATCGTACAAACGTCGCAAGCGTTGGCTTTAACATACGCCTGTGCCTTGTAACGACCAGAAAACGGACCCGGCCACCATGCTTAATACCT
>CBIHMD010000031.1:0-12180 GCA_966210655.1 uncultured Thalassospira sp. | reverse complement strand
AACGGCTATCTGCCCAATAAAACCTGATTGGCAATCCCGTTGCTTCGGGACAGCAAAAAGCCGCCTTTCATTGAAAGGCGGCTTTGATACATTCCGGGCGAGGCCCGTTCAATCAGCTGCGGTAATCGGCATTGATCGAAATGTAGCCATGCGTCAGGTCGCAGGTCCAGACGGTGGCCTTGCCATCACCAAAGCCGAGATCGACGTCGATATCGATATACTGGCCCTTGATGTGGGCTGCGACCGGGGCTTCGTCATAATCGGCAACGCGTTCGCCGTTTTTCGCCAGAACAATGCCGCCGATGGAAACGGTCAGCCTGTTCGGATCGGCTTGCACACCGCATTTGCCGACCGCCATGACGATACGGCCCCAGTTGGCGTCTTCACCGGCAATCGCGGTTTTGACCAGCGGGGAATTTGCAATCGACTTGGCGGTGATTTTGGCTTCTGCTTCGCTGATGGCACCGGTGACATTGACGGTGATGAATTTCGACGCACCTTCGCCGTCGCGCACCACCTGATGGGCCAGATCACGCATGACGTCTTCAAGGGCGGTTTTGAAATCGGCCAGTGCCGGATCATCAATACCCGAAACGGCGGCATTGCCCGCCTTGCCGGTTGCGGCCAGAAGGACGGTGTCGGATGTCGAGGTATCGCTATCGACCGTGATGGCATTAAACGACCGGTTGGTGCAATCGGCCAGCAGGGCTTGCAGCAGGTCATGGGGCACGGCGGCATCGGTAAAGAGGAAGCCCAGCATGGTTGCCATGTTCGGCTCGATCATGCCCGAACCCTTGGCGAAACCGGCAATGGTGACCTTCGCGCCATGGATGGTGGCGGTGGCCGATGCGCCCTTGGGGAAGGTGTCGGTGGTCATGATCGCCTTGGCGGCATCAAGCCAGCCAGCGTCATTTGCCAGAAGATCGGGCAGGGCATCGGTGATGCGGTTTGCAGTGGTCGGTTCGCCGATCACACCAGTCGAGGCGGTGAAAATCTCTGTCTTGTCGCAACTCAGTGCCTTTGCGGCGGCTTCGACTTTGTCGGCGACGAATTTTTCGCCTGCCTTGCCGGTGAAGGCAACCGAGTTGCCGGCATTGACAAAGAATGCCCGGCCGGTGCCGCCTTTGAGTGCTTCGCGTCCCCAGCGAACCGCGGCCGATGCCGTGGTCGAGGTGGTGAAGACACCCGCGACCTGTGTGCCCGGTTCCAGTTCGGCCAGAAGGACATCGGGGCGGCCCTTATATCGGATGCCAAGTGTTACGGTATGCAGTTTGACACCGGAAATTGCCGGAAGATCGGGAAAACCGGCCGGAGCCAGCGGAGAAAGCGAAGTCGCAACCATCTGTTCAATTTCCTTCGTTGAACGTGATCATGCCCAAGGTCATGCCAAGCAGGGGATTATCCCCAAAGGTAGCGCATTTGGCACGGGTGGATGACAAAAAAACGGGGTGATGCCCGATGGCTCACCCCGTTCTGGATCTCAGCTTTGAAACCGGTTAAGCCGTTGGGCTTATTCTTTCGGGGTTTCTGCGCTGTCGTCTGCGGCCGGGGCTTCGGTGTTGTTCACCACCTCGGCATCGGATCGGAGTTCCTCAATCAGGTCCTGAACGGCCTGCTGGGTGACTTCGGCTTCCATCTGCTGACGAACTTCTTCAAGGGTCGGCTGTACGCCGTCCTTTTTCTCTTCAACCAGAATCACGTGCCAGCCGAACTGGGTCTGAACCGGTTCCTTGCTGTACGTGCCGGCATCCATCGTGAAGGCGGCTTCGGCAAACGGTGCGACCATGTCGCCCTTGTTGAAGAAACCAAGATCGCCACCATTCGGGGCGGACGGGCCGGTTGATTTTTCTTTGGCGAGTTCGACGAAATCGGCACCGTCGTCAAGCTCGGCAATCACGGCTTTGGCGTCGTCTTCGTTTTCCAGAAGGATGTGACGCGCGTGAACCTGTGGCTCCGGCTCGTTGGTTTTGACGAATTCGTCGTAATGGGCCTTGATCGCGTCGTCGGTGACTTTTTCGGTGATTGCGCGCTCAAGATAGGTTTCGGCAACGAGGCGGCGTTCAAGGGCGGCAAGCTGATTCTTGACTTCGTCGTCGTCGGCAAGACCCGCGTCCTGACCGGCAAGCATCAGCAGGCGCTGATTGATTTCGCGGTCGACAAGCATCGGCTTGAGCATTTCAAACGGGAGCTGGCGATACTGTTGGGGCAGGCCCTGTTGCGTCGCGCGCACTTCGGATTCCAGGATTTCCTCGCCATTGACGGTTGCAAGAACCTGGTCTTCGGCCGGTGCAGCGTCCTGTGCCATAACCGGGCTTGCAAACATAACGGTCGCAAGTGACGCAGCGAGTAGGGTTTTGCGCAGCATATTTTCTCCAGACTTTCATTTTAGGGGGATTTTGCCCCATGCCTCACCCCACGGATAAATCACATCCGTTCGTGACACACAAGGGGTCCCCTCGGGTGTCACGGTTTTTTCAAAGCAATCTGGCTAAAATGTGAAATGCTGATGTAGCGCGGAAAGCGGTCCGATTAGCCCGGAGGCAAAGAGCAGCGCCGATAGGTGCATGTTGTGCTTAACTAGGCGCGTACATCGACGAAGACTCCGCCAAGCGTTACACCGACCGCACTGGTCAGTTTTCAATTGCCGTTGGGGATACAGGATTGGGAAGGGCACCATCGCCTAATGTTTCATCAAGGCGCAGATTGATCCGCAGGCTTTCATCGATCTGATCAATGATGCGGCGTCCTTCGCGAACATTTTGCGGCTCCGGGGACGGGCGGTTTTGCCGCGTGTCGGGCTGAATGTCGGCGGTCGCAACACGACGGGACGTTGCCAGCAAATCGGCAGATCGTCCCTGGGTGCTGTTATTAAACGACGGGTGTCCAAACATTCAGCACCTCCTTCCTGAAGGGCTGCGGGACGGGAGCGGCAATTGCTGCCCCATCCCGTGCTGCTATGGTCAGGCCAGAACGTCCTGTTCCTGGCTTGGGTCAATTACGGAAACGGTTTCACCGTTCGGCAACTGGAAGGTGGCACCGTTTTCATCCTGTCCGAAACGGCCCATCGGCATCAGCATGTCGACCGACAGTTTCAGCATTGGATCACCAGAGCCGTCTTCGGCCATGGTTTCGGTTACGCCACGTACGACCAGGGTTGCCTGTTCCATGATCTGGGCATTGAGTTTCGCCATGCGGCTGGCGAGAATGTCCTGCATGCTGGCATCTTCGGTGGTGCCATCTGCATTTTCTTTGCCCTCGGCTGCCGGTGCGGCCCCGGTGGTATCAAGCATCAGATCGCGGATGAAGTCTGCGACTCCGCTGCCTTCCATGTCAAACAGAAGACCGCCATTGCCAGCACTTGCCGGATTGCCCAGCATATCGACCAGATTACCGCCGCCCAGGCCGTTCATCACGGCGCCAAGTGCGCCCATCGCAGCACCCATGCTGTTGCCGATGGCAACGGCTTCGGTTCTGACGATCTGAACTTTGGATGCCTCGTATTTGAACGAGAATTCGCCGGTTTCGCTGTTGATGTTGATATCAAGGGACTGCATGGCCATCATCGCGGACTCGGAAACCCCGACACCGGCACCATTCGCCCCGGCGTAAGAGATTTCGGTGCGCGAATGGCTGGCAATCGCCTGCTGGAAGGAGAAATCGATCTGACCGTCATCGGCGGCCATTTCGCGGATTCCCTTGAACATCGCGTTGGTTGCGGCAAGGGCTTCCTTGTCATCCATTCCGGCCAGTTTGAACATTTCGACCATGTCATCCTTGATCAGTTCAAGGGCAGCGTCGAGCGCCTTGGCGAAAAGTTCATCGGTGGTCATCGGTTCGGATGTCAGGGATTTTGAACCGGCAGCCTGCAACGGGTTTTTATCCGCATTGCGTGCAGCAACGGCATCTTCGGACAGATCTACAGGATCAACAACCGGATGCTGTTTCGAGCCGGCCTGTGTCGCACCGTTGCCCGAAGGATTCCCGGATGTGGCAATCGGCTGACGCGTATCGGTCAGTGAAGACTGTCCCTGTCGAAAGGGATTAAGCGTGGAGAAATCCACCATTTCCTCCTCCTGAGGCTTCTTTCGCGCAAGGGGTTGAGCCCTGATACGTCGCGAAAAAGATGAGCTACTTGCTCTCTAATTCAAAGTTGAACACCGATCATACGTGTTTTTTGTGATTTCCTCAAGCATGAAGGAAATGACATTCGCGAGTACAGGCAAAGGTTGTGCAAGTCCGTCCCTTTGGCCCGGACTTTTGGGGGCCATAACAGCCCGAACATTAGTGATAATGGTTCGTTCCGTTGACAGATGGCAGACAGGGTTCTATCTGTGATCGGGCCTCGGTATATAGCCGTTGCCCCATAACTGTTTTTTCATTTGTTCAGGAACGTTTTAATGCTCGGCGTAATTGCCCGGAAAATTTTCGGTTCAGCTAACGATCGTGAAGTCAAAGCCCTGCGGGCCACGGTCGAGCAAGTCAATGCCCTTGAACCCGAAGTCGAGAAGCTTAGTGACGACGAACTGCGCGCCCGTACCGATTGGCTGCGCGAACGTCTGTCGAAGGGCGAGACTCTGAAGGATATTCTTCCTGACGCATTTGCCACCGTCCGCGAGGCGGCTAGGCGTGTGCGCGGCGAACGTCATTACGATGTCCAGCTTATGGGCGGTATGGTCCTGACACTTGGCAAGATTGCCGAGATGAAAACCGGTGAGGGTAAAACGCTTGTTTCGACCCTTCCGGTTTATCTGAACGCGATTGAAGGCAAGGGCGTTCACGTTGTTACGGTCAACGATTACCTTGCGCGTCGTGACGCGGAATGGATGGGGCAGGTATACGGCTTCCTGGGGCTTAGCGTTGGCGTGATCATGCATGGCATGACCGATGACCAGCGTCGTTCGGCCTATGCGTGCGATATCACCTATGCCACCAATAACGAGCTGGGCTTTGATTATCTGCGCGATAACATGAAGTTCCGCCTTGAAGACATGGTGCAGCGCCCGTTCAACTTTGCCATCGTCGATGAGGTTGACAGCATCCTGATCGATGAAGCACGGACGCCGCTAATCATTTCCGGCCCGGCCGAGGACAGTTCGGAACTGTATCGCGCGATTGACGCGTTGATCCCGAAACTGACCGAGGATGATTACGAGAAGGATGAAAAGGCACGTGCCGTCACCCTGACCGAAGATGGCACGGAGAATGCCGAGCAGCTTTTGCAGCAGATGGGCATCCTGACCGAAGGCACGCTTTATGACGTTGCCAACGTGCATCTGGTGCATCACGTCAATCAGGCGCTTAAGGCGCACAAGCTGTTCCAGAAAGATACCGATTACATCGTCAAGGACGACAAGGTCGTGATCATTGACGAGTTTACCGGTCGCATGATGGAAGGCCGCCGTTATTCGGACGGCTTGCATCAGGCACTGGAAGCCAAGGAAAAGGTCAAGATCCAGAACGAAAACCAGACCCTGGCGTCGATCACCTTCCAGAACTATTTCCGTCTTTACCCGACCCTTGCCGGGATGACCGGTACGGCAATGACCGAGGCAGAGGAATTCGAGGAAATCTACAAACTTCAGGTTGTTGAAATCCCGACCCATCGCCCGATTGCCCGTAAGGATGCCGATGATGAAATTTATCGGACGGCCAAGGAAAAATGGAACGCGATTGCAGATCTTCTGGAAGATTGCCACAAACGCGGCCAGCCGGCCCTTGTTGGCACGGTGTCGATCGAGAAATCGGAAATTCTTGGTGCGTTGCTGAAAGAACGCAAAGTTCCGCACGAAGTCCTGAACGCCAAGCAGCATGAACGTGAAGCGTTTATCGTGGCTCAGGCCGGTGCGCCGGGCGCGATCACGATTGCCACCAACATGGCCGGTCGCGGGACCGACATCAAACTTGGCGGCAACGTTGAAATGCGTGCCGAGATCGAGCTTGCCAATATCGACGACGATGCAAAGCGCGCCGAGGGGATCGAGCGGATCAAGGCCGAAGTCAAAGCAGACCAGCAGAAGGTTCTGGATGCCGGTGGTCTGTTTGTGATTGGCACCGAACGTCATGAATCACGCCGTGTTGATAACCAGCTTCGTGGTCGTTCTGGCCGTCAGGGTGACCCGGGTGGTTCGAAATTCTTCCTGTCGCTTGAAGATGACCTGATGCGCATTTTCGGGTCCGAGCGCATGGACGGGATGCTTCAGAAGCTTGGCCTTCAGGAAGGCGAGGCGATCTATCACCCGTGGATCAACAAGGCGCTTGAAAAGGCACAGCAGAAGGTCGAGGCACGGAACTTCGACATTCGTAAGAACGTGCTGAAATTCGATGACGTCATGAATGACCAGCGTAAGGTCATTTATGAACAACGCCGCGATCTGATGCAGGCCAAGCATGTTGCCGAAGATGTGGCCGACATGCGCAGCGAAGTCGTCGAAGACCTCGTGACCAAATACTGCCCGGAAAAGGTTTATCCGGAACAGTGGGAAGCGGCCAGCCTGCATGAAGAATGCACGCGTCTGTTTGGCCTTGATCTTCCGGTGAGCGACTGGGTCAAGGAAGAAGGCATTGTTGTCGAAGTCATGCGCGAGCGGATCGAGCAGGCGGTTGAAAGCAAGATGGCAGCCAAGGTTGCCAATTATGGCGCGGATATCATGCGCCAGGTCGAAAAAAGCCTTGTGCTTCAGCTGTTGGATCAAACCTGGAAAGAGCATCTTCTCGCACTTGACCACCTGCGTCAGGGTATCGGACTTCGCGCCTATGGCCAGCGCGATCCGTTAAACGAGTTCAAGCGTGAGGCGTTCAACCTGTTTGAAGGCATGCTGGTCACATTGCGCGAGCGCGTGACCCAGATGCTGTCGCATGTTGAATTGCAATCTGCACCACGCCCCGAAGACCTTGAGCCGCGCCGCGCACCGCAGGAAATGCATGAAAATCATCCGGAACCCGAAACCATGGCGGGCGAAGGTGGTGACAGCGCAACGGTCCATTCGCGTGCGGCATCGGGCAATGTTGACCCCAACGATCCATCGACCTGGGGCCGTGTTGCACGGAACGCCGCATGTCCGTGTGGATCGGGCAAAAAATACAAACATTGCCATGGTCAGCTGGCGTAAGCCAACCTATGTGGGTTTGATTTGCAAAACGCGCCGTTTAAAACGGCGCGTTTTCTTTTTTAGGGGTGGGTTTATGAGCTTGTTACTGTGTCGAAAGTAATGGTGTAGTTTGCATCTTTCGTGCGGCCAGAAATTCCCGAATGGGATCCAGCACTGCCCGGTTTTCAGTCAGGATACTGCCCAGTGCAATCAGGGTTCCGGCGTGGCCGGTATCGGCGATTTCAATCAGTTTTGCATCCGGGGCGAGTTCCGCCAGTCGGCGGGAATTGCGGGGATAGACCGTATGATCACGCGTACCCGTGATTAGCAGCATCGGCGGCATGTGTGACAGATCCTGTTCGACCGGCTGGCTTTGGGCGGCTAGCGTTTCGCCAAAGGCGATTTGGGTTGCCTTAACGTCATAGGGATAGAAATCATAGGGGCCGGAAAGCCCGATGATCCCGGCAATGTCGTTGGCCGACATCCCCTCCGATGCGAGATAGGTCTGGTCAGCGACCAATTGAACCGCGTTATAGGCCCCGGCAGAGTGACCGGCCAATATCATCGGGATTGCGGTGATGCGGTCGGGATGTTGATTGCCGTACTGCTTCATGAAGGCGAGGGCCTTTGCACCGTCTTCGATGAATTCCGGGAAACGGATTTCGGGTACCAGCCGGTAATCGGGGATGGCAACCGCATAGCCCATTTCGGTAAAGCGTTTGGCGACGAAGGCGTATTTTGCCTTGTCACCCGAATCCCACGATCCGCCATAAAACCAGACGATCAGGGGGGCCGGTTTCGAGCGGTCAGGCGGCAGATAGAGATCAAGTTTCTGGCGATCAGCATCACCGTAGGACAGATCGGTAATGGTAGGGTGATAGTCACCCACCTGAAGATGATTGAATGCGGCGAGTTTGTCGCAGGCCGCCAGAAACAGGGCCGCGATCAGGGCATTTGCCGTCAGTTTGAATACACGCATTGTCACCGTAAAACAGATATTATCGATTTGGTTTTAATGACTATACGCAAAAGCCTGCCATCGGGATTTGTTTCATTTCAGGGCGCACGACGCGAAGGATATTCTGGTTCTGACCCGGACGGGGAAAGGGGGAGCGGGCAATCGGAAAATGCACCTCTTGGCGAAAGCCGACTTGCAGGATAAAACAGTCGCATGACCATTCAAAATCCAGACAGGGGCTGCATGTCGGTTGACCTGCGGCAGGGAAAAATCCCGGAAAAAACGGTGTTTGTCAGTGCGGTGGCACTGGTGGATGCCGATCATCGCGTATTGATTGCCCAGCGTCCCGAAGGCAAATCCATGGCGGGGCTTTGGGAATTTCCGGGCGGCAAGGTCGAGGCGGGCGAAACACCGGAAATGGCATTGGTGCGCGAGCTTAAGGAAGATCTTGGTATTGATATCACCGAAAGCTGTCTGGCACCTTTTACCTTTGCATCATTTACCTATGACGATTTCCATCTGATGATGCCGCTTTATCTGTGCCGGGTCTGGAAGGGGGAAATCACCCCGATGGAAGGCCAGCAGGTCAAATGGGTGCGCCCGATCCGGTTGGGTGACTATCCGATGCCGCCAGCCGATGTGCCGTTGGTGGCAATGTTGCGTGATTTTCTGTGACGATCCGTCCGGTATCGCCGGTCGTATCAAATGACGAATTCAAGTTTGCGGGGTTGTTATGTCTGAAGCGGTTCGGGCCTGTCTGATCATTATCGGCAATGAAATCCTGTCGGGACGAACCCATGACAAAAACCTGCCCTATCTGGCCGAAGAACTGAACAAGCTTGGCATTCGGTTGGCGGAAACCCGCGTCATTCCCGATATCGAAACCACGATCATCGAAACGGTCAATGAATGCCGGGCAAAGTTCGATTACGTCTTTACCACCGGCGGCATTGGCCCGACCCATGATGACATTACATCACCCTGTGTCGCGCGGGCGTTTGGGGTCGAGATCGAACTGAATGCGCAAGCGCATGAATTGCTGAAAAGCCATTATGAAAACCCGGCTGATCTGAACGAGGCGCGGTTGCGCATGGCGCATATTCCGGTCGGGGCAGAGCTGATTGATAATCCGATATCAAAGGCACCGGGTTTCCGGATGGAAAATGTCTATGTCATGGCCGGTGTGCCGATGATCATGCAGGCGATGTTCCAGGGGATCAAACATCAACTTACCGGTGGGCGACCGATGGTTTCGCGGTCCATCGGGGGGTATATCCCCGAAGGCACCATTGCCAAGGTGCTAGGCGAAATTCAGCATGATTTCCCCGATACCGATATCGGGTCCTATCCGTTCCTGCGCGAGGGGAAACTGGGCACGACCCTTGTGGTGCGGGGCGAAGAAGCCAAGGATGTTGACCTTGCATCCGAGCGTATCCGCGCGGTGATCATCGAACAGGGCCGAGAGATTATCGAGGATAGTGGTGCGGTTTCGTGACACCGGGATTGCGATTGATCATTCCGGCGATGACCATCGTTTGATGGTGCGTTGGAAGGACTGGCATGACAGGTGACCCGAACGAAACGGACGAGATTCGCAACAGCAAGGCTGCACGCGAAGCCCGGTCGATTGTCAAATTCATGATTGAACATACCGCCTATGGCGGGTTCGGGGCGCTGGTATTTGGCGCGTTGGTGCTGTTTTTTGATATTGGCGGGATTTACAGCCTTGCCATGGCATCACGCGATGCGCCGATGTTTATTTTACTGCTGTTTTTCGGGTTGTTCATCACATTTGGCGGCATCAGCCTTGGTATCGGCATCATGAACTTGGGCGGATTTTCCGATAATGACAGCTATGACGACGAACGAAAAAAGCATCGTGATGATCAGAACGGATCATAAAAAAGGCGCTGAAACCATCAGCGCCTTTTGCTATTTTGAGGGGCCGGTTAAGGCCGGTCGGCACCGCTGCGCGCACGCAGGATTTTACCTATGATCATGCCGCCAATCCAGAATGCGAGCGGAACAACAAAGATATAATCAAACATCGGGTGCGTGGTATCGCCCCCGGAAACCGCCAGAATGTATCCGACCCATGCCGCGGTCAGAAGATAGCCCATGATCTTGAAGTATTGACCATTGGGCAGCCCCTTTTTTGCGGGTTGTTCGGGATTGGTCGGTTGGCCTTTGTCGGCGGTCATCGGGATTTCCTTTGATGATCGAATTTGGGTTAGCGTTCGAGCGTCAGATCAGCGGGATCGATGCGATCCTGCCAGCCCTCGCGGACGAGTTCGGGAACGACATGGTCTTCTTCGGGATAGCCGATGCACAGATAGGCGATCAGTCGCCAGTGTGCAGGCACTTCGAGTGTTTTAAGAACTGTTTCCGGTTCAAGGATTGAAACCCAGCCGACCCCGATGCCCTTGACGCGTGCGGCCAGCCACAAAAGTTGTACGGCGGCGACGGCGGAATAATCGAGCATTTCTGGCATGGTTTTGCGGCCAAGGCCCATGCCAGCCTCGGTTTCCTCGTCGGCGAAGACGGCGAGCTGGATGGGGGCCTGATCCATGCCCTGCAATTTAAGCGATGCATAAAGCCTGGCGCGTTCGCCGTGATAATCGTTGAGCGCCTGCTGATTGGCGCGTTCGAAACTGTCGCGGATGGCTTTGCGGCGATCGGGATCGTTGACCTTTACAAAACGCCATGGCTGACAATTGCCGACAGATGGCGCAAGGCAGGCTTCCTTGATCAGACCATCAATATCGTCCTTCGGGATCGGGTCGGTGCGGAAACGCCGTACGTCACGACGCCATAGCAGCAGGTCAATGAACTGCTTTTGAAATGTGCGATCAAACACCGGCGGGGTCAGTGTATTTGTCGCATCGTGATCGGATCGGGTCATGGCGCGAACCTGCTGGTCTGGGCGGTTTCGAATTCTTTGAGCACCCTAACCGGACAGGGGGGTAACGCCAAGCCACAAGATGGCCGCTGAGCGCGGAAAACATCAGAAATCGAAATGGATTGTCATCAGACCAGACAGGTTGTTGTGTTCGGTCTCAAAGGTCAGTTTTCGCTGGACCTCAAGGCTCATCTGACCGGGAATGCTGCCCCAGTTATGGGTGATGCCACCCCCCATTTGTGAATAGGTGCTGGTATTTTCACTTGTCACATAGGGGCTTAGGACCCCGTAGCCATAGGGCAATTCCGAACGCAGACTGAGTTCCGACCTTACACCCTCGACAGCACCGGAATTTGGCGAAAATTCGCGGAAGCCTTCGACGGATGCCCCGATCTGCCAAGGGTCATAGGCATATTCGGTGCCAGCGAAGTAGCGGCGATTGGTTGAACGACCATATCCCTGATTCATCAGGGTGATGGCCTGATTCTGGCCGGCAAAGGGCACAAGGCGATGGTCGCCGAGGACAAGGTTATAGCGTGCCTCGGCGGTGCTATCGAAAATCTGGTTCAAGGCCGTGCGTGCAGGCACAAGTGATCCGTCGACAGCGCGGGCGCTTTCAAATTCCTCACGGGCGGTAATGATGTCCCCGTCAAGGCTTAGCGTGACGGGCAGAAAGCCAAGATCATATTCCGTGCCGAAGCCGATTGAGCTTGATAATGTCGAACTATCAAGATTTTCGGCATAGCTAAGATCATCCGAACCGCCATTGAGTGCCGATTGGGTGATGGTGCTGCTGCCGACCCCGATGCTGCCGCGAATATTGAGCCATTCGGTCATGCGCGATACAAAATACGGGGAAAAGGTTACGTTGTTTTCCCGGTATAAAACCTGCCGGGCGGCGGCTTCGCTTAGTGTACTGCCCCAGCCGACACCAAGCCCGACAATCAGGCTGTCATCCACCTGATAATCGACCCCGGTATCAATCGAGATGACGTCGCCGCTGAGGTTCGGGTTGTAACCAGTATCGGAAATGCGATTCTCGATATTCGTCTGACTGCCATGCACCCACATGTTGATGGGGGTGGCCCGGCGGCGTGCCTGATTGGGGAAGGTGCCATTTGCCGTATCGAAATCAAGTTTCTTGGCAATTGATGCCAAAGCAGACCGGCCGCCAAATGTTTCGATGGTTGTCGCATCGCCGGTACCAAGCGCAAGTGCATTTGGGGGCTGGGCCG